>VBGO01000245.1 GCA_005882525.1 Chloroflexota bacterium | reverse complement strand
GGATCGAAGCGCCAGGTGCTCGGCGGAATGTGCAGATGCGACGGCATGTACGGCTGAAATGGCCGCTGCAGGCCGGGACGCCCGGTGAGGGCCAGAGTGGCCATGGTCGGACCGTGATAGGCCTGGGCCGGCGAGATCACCTGCCATCGCTGTGACTGGCCACGATCCACGTGATAGCGGCGGGCAAGCTGGATCGCGAGTTCGTTCGCCTCCGCGCCGCCGGTGACGAACCGTACCCGGCTGAACCCTGGCGGGGCGAGGCCGGCCAGCTCGTGGGCCAGCCGCTCCTGCGCCGGGTTGGTCAGGCGTTCGTTGTGAACGTACGTCAGTTGGTCGGCCTGGGCGCGGGCGGCCGCCACGAGATCGCGCCGCCCATGGCCGAGGGTGGCGGCCATGGAGCCGCCGCTCATCGCATCGAGGTAGCGCCGCCCGCTGGCGTCCTCCACCCAGACGCCTTCGCCCTTGACCAGCACCGGGTACCGGCGATCGAGCTCCAGCGGGAGGACGCGGGTCGACCGGCTGACGACCACGGTCTCCGCCGTTTCGACCACGCGCTTCTCCCTTCCCTGGCCTCGGCTCCTAATACCGGACCTGGCTGAGCTGATGCCTCAGCTGACGGGCGTTCTTTCGGGTGCGACCCCTCTATCTACTTGAGTACCGATCTCATCGACGTGGGTCGTGCCGTAGCCCTCGACCTCGGGATGTCCGTGCTTGCCCTGGGTGAGGGCGAACTCCTCTTCGGGGGTCAGCACCAGCCGATGCCGGCCGATGAACGCGAAGTAGAGTAGCCCCAGCACAAAGTAGATAAGCGTTCCATAAACTCCGGGCCGGTACGTTTCATTCGAATAGAGGGAGACCAACGCGACCAGCGCGATCACGCCGGCGATCCCGGCGCCCCAGACGCCAACCAGGCTGCGGTACGGTCGTTCGATATTGGGCAGCCGGCGCCGGAGCATGATGAACGACAGGCACTGCATCGCATACGAAATGACCGCGCCGAACACCGCCATGTAGAGAAGGGCACCGACGATCTGGCCCGCCAGCAAGCCACCAGCCAGGCCCAGGTAGTACATCCCGATCGCAAGCGCGAGGCCCACCAGGCCACCGGCGATCAGAGCCACGTGCGGCGTCTTGAGGCGAGGGTGCGTAACGGACAACCACTTGGGGAAATAGCCGGCCCGCGACAGCGCATAAGTATTGCGCCCGTAGGCATAGATGATCGTGAAGAAGCTGGCGATCAAGCCGACGAGTCCGATCAGGGCCAGCACCGCCGCCGCCGTGTTGTTGCCAAAGACGGCCTTGAAGCCGTCGAACAGTGGCGTGGCCGAGACGCCGATCGCTTTCGCGCCGCCCCCGACCGCCGGGTTGAGCAAAAAGATCAGAGCCCCGGTGAAGATCAGGGTGGTCAGGCCCCAGATAGTCGCGCGCGGAATATCGCGCTTCGGGTCATGCGACTCTTCGGCCGCCAGCGGTAGCTCCTCGATCGCGAGGTAGAACCAGATGGCGAACGGTATCGCCGGGAAGATTCCCGCCAGGCCGTGCGGCAGGAAGCTGGACTGCCCTTTATCCGGCGCGATATTGAACAGCAGGCTCAGGTCCATTTTCCCGGACACGAGGACCGAGATGAAGAAGAAAGCGAGGATGCCAAGCGCGATGACGTTGATCAAGACCGTGAACCGCATGGTGGCCACGATGCCGATGATGTTGATCCCAACGAAAACGATGTATGACACGATGAACCACGTCACCGGACTGTTCCACCATGGCTCACTGGTGAGGTTTAACAGGGCCTTGGTGATGTCGTGCATCAAGAAGCCCATCGCGCCCACCACCACGGCGGGGGTGATCACATATTCCATGTTCTCGGCCAGACCGGTGATGAATCCGCCCCACGGGCCAATGGCCGATCGGGCAAACGAATAGGCTCCGCCGGTATGCGGCAGGGCCGGAGACATCTCGGCGATGCTGAAACAGAGGCCGTAGTACATCGCCGCGATGAAGATGGTCGCGATCAAGAGTCCACCGAAGCCGCCGGCACTCAAGCCCAGGTTCCATCCGTAGAAGTCGCCCGAGATCACGGCGGCGACCCCCAGCGACCAGAGCGACCAGAAGGCGGCGTGCCGTTTTAACAGACGTTTGGCGAAGTACTGGGGTCCCGCTTCCTCATATGCAACCGTACCGACCCTGCGCCGCTGCTGAGCCACGTTCCGTACCTCCTCTTCCTGACTGACGCCTGGCCATAACCGCCCCAAGTTGTCTGACGGCAGTCGCTATTGCGCGCATGATAAAACAGGGTCTGGGCCGAGTCAAGATACACTTGACCGGGAGGGGTTGTCTGACAAATACTTCTCGATCATGAGGGGTGGACCTTCTGTTGCCAAGCCACGAGCACGCCCCCGATCGGTGTCGGTCCAGAGCGAGCTAAGCCAGCGGATCGACGAGGGCGTCTTCCCGGCCGGAATGCGCCTTCCCTCGGAGCCGCTCCTCGCTACCCAGCTGGGCGTCTCGCGGGCCACCCTGCGGGAAGCGCTTCGTTCGCTGGAAAGCGAGGGCCGCTTGCGCCGGACCTGGGGTTCGGGGACCTATGTGGCCGAGCGCCGCCGCTTGCCGAATAGTCTCGACCTCAACTTTGGGGTGACCGAGGCGATCAGGGCAGCGGGGATGGAACCCGGCATTCAACATGGGCGACACTGGCTCGAGCCTGTCTCGTCCGGCGAGGCGGTGAGACTGGGCCTGGAACCCGGACAGGATGTGCTGATCGTCGAGCGGGTCCGGACGGCAGACGGCACGCCGGTGGTGCTCTCTCGCGACATCCTGCCGGGTTGGGTGGTCGGCACGCAGGCCGCCGTCGGCGATGCCATGCTGCAGCGCTCCATCTATGACGTCCTCGAAAAGGATCTGGGCATCGTGATCGATCATGGCGTCGCGAGCTTTCGGCCGGTGCGGGCCGACTTGACGGTCGCTCGACGACTGGGCATTCGTCGCGGCGACCTTCTCCTGGCGATCTGGCAGATCGACTATGACCAGGATGATCGACCGGTCCTGTCCTCCCATGAGTATCACATCGCCGACGCCTTTGACTTCACCGTAATGCGCCGCGGCCCTGGAAGGAGGTTCACGTAACGATGCAGGTAGGCAAATCGATGCGTCTCAAGCGGGTGATCGACCCCGCCGGGGTTTCGGTGATCTGTGCCCTCGATCACGGGATGACCGCGCCCACCTTTCTCGAGCCGTTGTCTGACATCGCCGAACGGACGACCGAGGCGGTCGCGGGAGGAGCCAACGTCATCATGATGTCGAAGGGCATGATTCGCCTCGCGGTGGACGCCTTCTCGCCCACGACGTCACTGGCGCTCCTGCTGTCGGCGTCGGCCAATCCGGGCGAATCCCGGCCGGCGGTAATTCAGATTGCCGAGGTCGAGGAAGCCGCTCGCCTGGGCGCTGACGCGGTCGTCCTCTTCACCGCGCTCGGCGGAGAGACCGAAGCGGCGATGATCCGGACGCTCGCCGGGGTGGGCCGAGAGTCGGCCCTGCTCGGCGTCCCCCTCATCGCGGAGGCCGAGTTCCCGACCACCTACGCCTCCGTCGAGGAATTGACGGAACGGTATGGCTTCGAGTACCTCCGTCGTAGCGTCCGCCTGTGCGCCGAGCTCGGCGCCGATATCGTCAAGACCAACTGGCCGGGCGATGAGGATTCGTTCGGTCGCCTGGTGCAGGCCGTCAACGGCATTCCGGTGGTGCTCGCCGGTGGCTCGCGCGTGGAGGACGCCGAGCTGCTGCGCCGGATGGAATGTGCCATGCAGGCCGGCGCGATCGGCTGCTCCGTGGGACGCAACATCTTCATGCACCGCTCGCCCGAAGCCATCACCCGCGCGCTCTCCCGAGTCATCCGGGAACGCTGGCCGGCGCGCAAGGCGTTGGCGGCTCTCGAGCAGGACGTGGCGGTCGGGGCGGCGCGGTGAGGGCCGCCTTCATGACCGGCGTCAATGCGGTGGAAATCCGCAAGACGCCGGAGCCGGACGTCGATCCGCATGGCGCGATCCTCAGGATCGAGGCATGCGGCATCTGCGGCACCGACGCCCGGACCTTCTTCAACGGCGATCCGAAGGCGCCGGCACCCTGGATCCTCGGTCACGAGCCGGTTGGCATCATCGAGGAGCTGGGGTCGGGTGCACATCTTCCACTCGGCGTGAAGAAAGGCGATCGAGTCTTTCTCGGTTCCATCCTCACCTGCGGCCAATGTCGCTGGTGCACGGAAGGCTTTCAGAATCTGTGCGATCAGCACCTCCTGTACGGCTACGATCCGTTTCCCGGCGCCTACGCCGAGTACGCGCAGATTCCGCCGATTGCCATGAAGAACGTGATCCCGCTGCCCCCCGACCTGCCGTCGGACCTGGCGACCGTCGCCGACCCCTTCGCCTGCGCGCTCAACGGCGTCGAGGTCCTCGATATCCGCCTCGGTGACACTGTCGTCATCCTCGGCGCCGGCCCCATCGGCTGCTGGCAGGCGATCATGGCACGCGACCGGGGGGCCAGCAAGGTCTTCCTTTCCGATGTCAATCAGCATCGCCTCGACGGTGCCCTGCGCGCGGTGGGTGGCTTCATCGACGACGCCTGGGTTGCCGGTGAGGACAACGGCGTGGCGGACGTGCTCGAGCGTACGAACGGGAAGGGGCCCGAGCGCATCAGCGTGGCGGCGCCGTCGAAGGCCGCCCAGCAGGCCGCCCTGGTGATGGCGGCGAAGCGCGCTCGGGTGGTCTATTTCGCCGGATTGCCGAAGCACGACCCGGTGAGCCCGCTCGATATGAACCAGCTCCATTACAAAGAGCTCGCGGTGCTCGGCGCCTACGGCGCGACACATCGCCAGTACCGGATCACCATGGATTACCTGCGACGACGGCGCGACGAGCTGGCCGCGGTGGTCACCCACCGGTTTCCGTTGGACCGGATCGGCGACGCCTTCGAAACCATCCGGTCGGGTGCCGGACTGAAGGTTGTCATGCTTCCATGAGCGGGCCCTACGTCATCGGATGCGACGTCGGCAGCCAGGGGACGAACTCCGCCCTTTACGCTGCTGATGGGACCCTCGTCGCCTCGGCCTATCAGGGCTACGACGTGTCGTTCCCGCACCCCGGATGGGCGGAACAGGATCCACGCGACTGGGTCCGCGCGCTGCACACCACCATCGCCCGCCTCATCGAGCGGGTGCCGGAAGGGCGGTCAGCCGTGAAGGCGCTCTCCTTTGGGTCGCAGCTGGATGGAATGGTCGTCTGTGACGCGAACGGGGCCCCGCTCCGACCGGCCATGATCTGGATGGACCGCCGCGCCGAATCGCAGGCGGCCGCACTAGCGCAGCGACTCTCGCGGGCGGAGTTCTACCATCACGTCGGCGCCAACCTCGACTCCTCCCATGCGGTCTTCAAGGCGATCTGGGTCAGAGAAGAGGAGCCCGAGGTCTACGCGAAAGCCGCCTCCCTGATGCCGCCCGGCGCCTTCGTCCTGCGCGAGGCGGCCGGCGTACTGGCGGTCGACTACTCGAACGCCTCGTCCCTGGCGCTGCTCGACCCCCGGACGCGGACCTGGTCTCGGCCCGTTCTGGAGGCGGTCGGGATCCGGCCGCAGATGCTTCCGGAGCTCGCGCCCGGAACCCAGGTGGTTGGCCGCGTCACCGCGGCCTTCGCGGCGGCGAGCGGCCTCGCCGGCGACACCGCCGTGGTCGTTGGTTGCGGCGATGAGATGGCGGCGACGCTCGGCGCGGGCGTCTTTGCGCCAGGGGAAGTGTGCGACGTGGTGGGGACGGCGGAGCCGGTATGTGCCGCCTCCACCGAGCCCCGCGAGGATCCCACCATGCTCGTCGAATGTCACCCTCACGCCGATCCCGACGGCTGGCTCCTCGAAAATCCCGGTTTCGTATCGGGCGGGAAGCGCGACGCCGAAGGGCGTGGCCAGGGGGACGCCTACGACCTCATGACCGGCCCAGCCGCGACCGTGCCGGCAGGCGCCGAGGGCCTCCTCTTCCTCCCCTGCATGCAGGGCGCGATGGCGCCGGAGTGGAACGGGGCGGCGCGGGGAGTGTTTTACGGTCTCAGCCTGGCCCACACGAAGGCGCACCTGACGCGGGCATTGCTCGAGGGCAGCGCCTTCGCGCTGCGAGACATCCTGGAGGCGATGCGAAACACCGGACTTCAGGTTCGCCGCCTCACGATGGTGGGCGGCGGTGCCAAGGGCGCGCTGTGGCGGCAGATCAAGGCCGACGTCACCGGCCTTCCCGTGCGGGTTCCGGTCAGTGTCGAGACGACGGCGACCGGGGCCGCAATCCTGGCCGCCGTGGGCGCCGGTCTGCATCCCAGCGTGGGCCGCGCGGTCGAGGCGTTCGTCGCCTACCGACCGGACGAACATGATCCGAACCCGAAACACCGCGAGATCTACGACGAGGCGTACGCCCGATACCGTCAGGTCTACTTCGCCCTCAAGCCCGTGTTCGAACACCCGGCGCCGACCAGGTCCGCTGTCGCGGCCGGCGCCGTTTCCGACGCCCGCTAAATCCGCTCGAAGTTCCGGCGCAGCTCCCAGTCGGTCACGGCGCCATCGAAGCGGTCCCGCTCCTGCCGCGCCGAGTGCAGGTAGTGCTCAACCACCTCGTCGCCGAGGGCCTGGCGCGCCACCTGGCTCGTCTCCAGCGCGTTGATCGCCTCGGTCAGGTTGGCGGGCACGCGCGGCAGCCCGGGGGTGGTGTAGGCATCGCCCCGGAACTCCGGCGGTAGCTCTAGCTTGTTCTCGATGCCGTGAAGTCCCGCCGCGATGGTCGCGGCGAACGCCATGTAGGGGTTCGCGTCCGCGCCCGGAATCCGGCATTCGACCCGCAAACTGGGCCCGTGCCCGATGATCCGGAAGCCGCAGGTGCGGTTGTCGTAACTCCAGACGATCACGGTCGGCGCGAAGGACGTGGCCTGGTAGCGCTTGTAGGAGTTGACGTACGGCGCGTAGAAGAGCGAGAACTCGCGGGCCAGCGCGATTAGCCCGGCGAGGTAGTGCTGGAAGAGCTTCGACATGCCGTGGGGGCCGCCGTTCGACGTGTGAAATAGCGCCTTGTCGGTCTTGACGTCCCACAGCGAGGAGTGCAGGTGGAAGGAGCTGCCCGCTTGCGCCATCGTCCACTTGGCCATGAACGTTACCGCCACCTGGTTGAGGGCGGCGATCTCCTTGACCCCGTTCTTGTAGACGACGTGGCGGTCGGCCATCTCGAGGGACTCGGCAAATCGCAGGTTGATCTCCTGCTGCCCGAACCCCCATTCCCCCTTGCTGTTCTCCACCGGCACCGCCGCGCCTTCCATCCCATTGCGGACCTGCCGGTTGAACCACTCGGCCTTGCTCCCCTGCAGGATGTGGTAGTCCTCGATGTAGCGGCCGAAGGTCTGCAGCTGGCGATAGTCTTTGTCGGCGGCTTGCTCGTAGGTGTCCTTGAAGAGATAGAACTCGAGCTCTGAACCGGTCTTGGGATTGAAGCCCAGCTTCCGCGCCCGCTCCACCTGGCGACGCAGCACCTGGCGGGGCGAGACCTCGACCGATTTGCTGGATGGTCGACAGGTCGCGGTGACCATGCATGTCGCCATAGCCGGTCGCCCAGTTCGTGAACTTGAACCCGGGTAGCGGCTCGTTGTCGATGTCCATCGCCAGCAGGTAGTCGCAGGCGTGCAGGCCTTCATCGACATGGTCGAGAAAATACGGACCGGTCAAGCGCTTGCCCATCAGCCGGCCCTGCAGGTCGGTGATGGCGATGATCACGGTGTCGACCTCGCCGCCCTTCACCTGCCGGATCAACTGGTCCAGCGTCAGCTTGGCGGTCTTCTCCTGGCCGCGCGTCTGCCCGTTGGCGCGTTCGCCTCGTGCGGTGGTTCGCTCTCGCGCCGGTGTTACTGTGCGCGCCATGTCCTCACCCTCCTGGTCATTCGAGACTGACAAAGATATTTTTGACTTCCGTATAGAGCTGGAGTGCGTGCATGCCGAGCTCGCGGCCAATGCCGCTGCGCTTGTAGCCGCCGAAGGGCGCCTCCTGGTGGACGCTCCGGCTGCTGTTGATGCTCAGCACGCCGGTGCGCACGCCGCGGGCGACCCGCAGCGCGCGGCCGATATCGCGGGTCCAGATCGAGCCGGAAAGGCCATACGGCGTGTCGTTCACGAGTACCGGGCCGAAGATCTCCTCCTGGGCGATCCGCATTCGATTGTTGGCGCGGTCGAAGACCGTCGGCTCGAGGAAGCTGCCGCGCGCCAGGGCCCCCCCCGGCGCCGACCCGCCGGCGAGCAACCGGGCGCCTTCCCGCTGGCCGAGTTCGACGTAGCCCTGCACCCGCTCCCGCTGTTTGATCGAGATCAGCGGACCAACCTCGGTCGCGGCATCGAGTGGATCTCCCAGCTTCAGCTGCCGGCTGCCGGCCGCCACCCGCTGGTCGAACTCCTCGGCGATCGAGCGATGGACGAATGCCCGGCTGCGGGCGCAGCAGTCCTGGCCGGCGTTGCCGAACACGCTGTTGACGGCGGCCGGCGCGGCCTTCTCGAGATCGGCGTCCGCAAAAACGATGTTCGGGGATTTGCCGCCGAGCTCGAGCGAAACCCGCGTGATGTTGGGAGCCGCTTGCTGAAGGATGCTGACGCCGGTCAGAGTTTCCCCGGTAAAGGCGATCTTGTCGACCCCTCGATGTCCGGCCAGGGCGCTGCCGGTGCTGCCGCCGGGCCCGGTGATGACGTTGAGCACGCCTTCGGGCAAGCCGGCTTCGAGCGCAATGCGGCCGAGTTCTAGCGCCGTCAGCGGCGTATAGCTCGCCGGCTTGAGGATGGCGGTATTGCCGGCGGCCAGCGCGGGAGCCACCTTCCACGAGGCAATCGTCAACGGGAAGTTCCAGGGCACGATCAAGGCGACGACGCCGACCGGCTCGCGGAGCGTGAAGTCCAGCCCGGGCGCGCTGACCGGGATGGTCTCGCCGAAGATGCGGGTGGCTGCCCCGGCGTAGTACTCGAAGCACTGGGCCGCGCCCATCACCTCGTCGCGGGCGTCGCGGATCGGCTTGCCGGCGTTGCGCGCCTCGAGCCTCGCGAGCTTGTCCGCCTCGGATCGGATCAGCTCGGCGATGCGGTACAGCACCTTCGCCCGGGCGCTGGCGGCCGCGTTGCTCCAGGTGCCGGCGTCGAAGGCGGCCCGGGCGGCCGCTACCGCCGCGTCGACGTCAACGGGCGACGCAAGCGCAGCCTTCGCCATCACCGCGGACGTCGCCGGCTCGACGACATCAAAGGTCTTGTCCTCCTGGCCCGCCCGCCAGGTTCCGCCGATCAGCAGCTGGGTTGGGCGCTCGGTGGTGATCATCAGAAATAGTTTGAGGTAATGCCGCCGTCCACGACGAGGGCGGCGCCGTTGGTCCAGGCCGACTCGTCGGAGGCAAGGTAGACAGCCAGCGAAACGATGTCCTCCGCATGCCCGAATCGACCCATTGGGATCCGGTTGAGCCGGACGCGTTTCTTGTTTTCGTCTTTCAGCAGGTCGCGCATCAGCGGCGTCTCGATCGGCCCCGGACAGATCGCATTGGTGCGAATGCCCTTCGGTCCGAACTGGACCGCCAGCGACTTCGTGAGGGCGATGACGGCGCCCTTACTGGCGGTGTACGCGTCCTGCGGCACGGTGCAGCCCACCAGGGCCACGAAGGATGCGATGTTGATCACCGACCCGCCGCCGGCCTTGATCAATTCGGGGATCCCGTGCTTGCAGCAGAATGCCAGTCCCTTGACGTTGATCGCCATGGTCCGGTCCCAAATGGCATCGGTCGTGGTCAGCACTGACTCGTCGGCCTCGTCGAAGATGCCGGCGTTGTTGTACAGGACGTCGAGCTTGCCGAAGCTCTCGACCGCGGTCTTGACGCAGACCGCCACATCGGTGTCGCGAGTTACATCGGCGGTAACCGCCAGCGCCTTTCCCTGCGAGCTGGCGACGGTTTCGTGAACCGCCCTATCGTTGACGTCCACGGCAACCACCCGTGCGCCTTCGCGAACGAAGGTCTGGGCGGCGACCCGGCCCATCCCGCTTCCGGCGCCGGTGATGAGCGCCACCTTACCCTCCAACCGTCCCACTCTTCCCTCCCTGGATTGCCCGGCCGCTCGATCGAATCCCCCTCGGTACGCCGCCAGCGCCGGGACACGAGGTTAACAAGAATTTGCCAACCGAGGAGCAAGCCGGCCGTCGCACTTGCCGTTTGTGCCACTATGCCCAGAGTTCCGCGTCTGGCCGCCCTGGTGGCGGCCGCGGTCGCCGCCATCACGCTCGCCCTGATGGGCGAACCCGTCTACGCCGCGCACAAGGCCGCGGCAAAGCCGACCGCTCGTCCGGCGGTCCACCGGGCATCCCCGACGCCGGCACCCCTGACGAAGGTCCAGGCCCGCGCCATTCTGATCCGTGCCGCGCGGCGTCACGGGCTCAATCCGAACTTTGTCCTCGCGGTGTCCTACTGGGAGAGTGGCTGGAATCAGGCCGCCCGCTCCCGCACCGGGGCGATCGGCTTGATGCAGGTGGAACCGTATACAGCGGTCTGGGCCGGACCGGCACTGCTGCACCGCCGGGTCGACCTCAACAACCCGGTCGACAACGCCGAGCTGGGCGCCGCCCTGCTCCGCTCCTACCTGGACCAGCTCCACAATCCGAAGCTCGCCCTGGCCGCTTACTACCAGGGACTCACCGGCGTGCGCCGCCATGGCATCTATCCGAGCAGTCGGAGTTACGTCGACGGCATCTGGCGGCTCCGCAACCGGTTCCAGGCCGCGCACCTGGGCGGCTGACCGGCCCCTCCTCCCTCCGTTTTTGTGATACGTTTGTGATACCTTAACTATAAGATTTTGATACAGCCGTGCAGGTAACTAGGAGAGTGCTATGGATGCCATCAATCTGCTCAAGACCGACCATCGTCAAGTCGACAAGCTTTTCGAGCAGCTCGAGAATGGCGACGGCAATCGTGAACGGCTGTTCACGGAGCTGGCCACCGAGTTGACGGTTCATGCCGAGATCGAGGAGCAGCTGTTCTATCCGGCCGTCAAAGATGCGGAGCCGACGCGCGACCTGGTGCTCGAGTCCTATGAAGAGCACAAGCAGATGAAGCTGGTACTCAGCGACCTCGCGAGGGCCGACAAGAAGACTCCCGAGTGGAAGGCTGGTCTCAAGGTGCTGATGGAAGACGTCCAGCACCATGTTGGCGAAGAGGAGAAGGAACTCTTCCCCAAGGTCAGCAAGCTGCTGTCGAAACCGCAACTGGAGGAGCTCGGCACACGGATGGAAGCGCTGAAGGTGCAGCAGCTGGCCGCCGTCGGCCGCTAGCTGCTGTGGCACGGGCGCGGCCGGGCCCGTTTTGCGTCAGCGATCCGGTTGGCGGGTGAGGTATCGTAGGATCGCGCTGTTAACGCAGGAGGAATCGATGGCTGTCAAGACTGATCCCACCGAGTCGCTGCGACGGGTCCCACTCTTTTCCGGTCTCGACCGCAAAGAACTGGACATGCTCAGCAAGCTGATCAAGGAGCAGCGCTACGACGCGGGCGCCACCATCGTCAAAGCCGGCGCCGGTGGCCACGGGTTGTACATCATCAAGGAAGGTACGGTCGAGGTGATCCGCGACGGCCAGCGGGTCGCATCGATGGGCCCAGGTCAGTTTTTCGGCGAGATCTCCGTGCTCGATGGCGGTCCCAGAACGGCCGACGTCCGCGCCCAGAGCGACACCGTCTGCCTGACGCTCGTCTCCTGGGAAGTCAAGCCCTTGCTGATGGACAATCCCAGCCTTACCTACAAGATGCTCCAGGAAATGGTGAAGCGCCTCCGCTCACAGGCCCCCCGCGAACACGACTAGGTGACCTCTCTCCCCCTGCGTGATGGCCGCTACGGGCCCGTCAGGAAATCGTGCGCCATCCAGCCGTGTTTCTCGTGCCACCAGAGACGGCCGTCGGCATACGTTGGGCCACCGTCGATCAGGACCACGGCGCCATCCTGCAGGCAGGCGACCACACCCGCCGTGAGGCTCGCCGCGCTGCGAACGTTGGCGCAATTCCCGGGCACATGCACGGTCGCGTTGTGACCGACGAGCGGGCTCAGCTGGCCCGGTAAGCCGCAGACCGCGTCGAGGAAATTCCAACGCCCGCCGCTCCGGTAGACATAGCCGGCGCATTGCCGCCCACCTGAGCCGGCCGTGGAAAACACCACAGCCGCCGCATTCT
>VBGO01000016.1 GCA_005882525.1 Chloroflexota bacterium | reverse complement strand
TGTGAAGTACCTCAACCGCGATAAGGGATGGGTGAACCTTCGGCCGCTGCACGTAGAGCGTGAGATCGACGGCAACACGGTCGAGGTCGCCCTTCAGTACAACCAGGGCTTTACGGAGAATGTTCTCGCGTTCGCCAACGACATCAATACGGTCGAAGGCGGCAGCCATCTCACCGGTTTCCGTTCGGCGCTGACGTCTGTCTTGAACAAGTACGCGCGCAAGGCGAACCTGATGCGCGAGCAGGATCCCAACCTCACCGGCGACGACGTGCGCGAGGGCTTGACCGCCGTCATCAGCGTCAAGGTGCGAGAGCCGCAATTCGAAGGTCAAACCAAGACCAAGCTGGGTAACTCCGAAGTCCGCGGTCAGGTCGAAACGGTGTTCTCCGAAGCCTTTACCCAGTACCTGGAGGAGAATCCTCCGGATGCGCGGCGGATCATCGAGAAGTGCCTGGTGGCGGCCCGCGCCCGGGACGCGGCCAAACGTGCCCGCGAGCTGGTGCAGCGGAAGTCGCTGCTCGAATCGTCGACACTGCCCGGCAAGCTGGCCGACTGCTCCGAGCGCGACCCGAGCCTCTGCGAGATCTACCTGGTGGAGGGTGATTCCGCGGGTGGCTCGGCGAAGGGCGCTCGCGATCGTCGCTTCCAGGCCATCCTGCCGCTGCGCGGCAAGATCCTCAATGTCGAGAAGGCTCGCGAAGACAAGATCCTCACGTCGGAGCAAATTCGCAATCTCATCACGGCCCTGGGCACCGGGGTTGGCGAGCGGTTCGATATCAACAAGCTGCGCTATCACCATGTGATTCTGATGACCGATGCTGACGTTGATGGCTCGCACATCCGGACGTTGCTCCTGACTTTTTTCTTCCGCTACATGCTGCCCGTGATCACGGGGAAATACCTCTACGTCGCGCAGCCGCCGCTTTACAAGATCACCCGCGGCAAAGAGGTCAGCTACGCATACACCGATGAGCAGAAGAACCGCAAGCTGGCGCAGATGACGGGAAAACCGGAGGTCGCCCGCTACAAGGGTCTCGGTGAGATGAACGCAGAGCAGCTCTGGGACACCACGATGAACCCGCAGAACCGGATGCTGCTGCGGGTCGAAATCGAAGACGCGGTCGAGGCCGACAAGATCTTCGACGTCCTGATGGGCAACGAAGTCGATCCCCGCAAGCGATTCATCCAGACGCACGCCAAGACCGTGCGCAACCTGGACATCTAGTCGCCCTTCACCCAGGCGGTCCCATGAAAATCGCGCTCGATGCTATGGGTGGTGATTTCGCTCCGGACCAGGTGGTGGCGGGCGGCGTGCAGGCCCATCGCGAGCTCGGCGTCGAGGTGATCTTCGTCGGCGTCAAGGAGAAGGTGGACGCCGCGTTGGCGGCATCCGGCGCCGGAAACTGGGCGCAGATCGAGGACGCGCCCGATGTGATCGCCATGGACGAGCATCCCGCGCAGGCGGTGCGAACTAAGAAGAACTCGTCGATTGTCCGGGCCTGCACGATGGTCGAGGACGGGCGGGTCAGCGGCTTCGTCAGCGCCGGTAACAGCGGCGCGGTGATGGCGGCCGCCCTGTTCGGCTTGCACCGCATTCCCGGGATCGATCGTCCGGCGATCGGGTCGGCCATTCCGACCTCCACCGGGCGTAACTGCTTTCTTCTCGATGTCGGCGCCAACACCGATGCCAGGCCGGAGCATTTGCTGCAGTACGCCGTGATGGGAAGCATCTACGCGGACAAGCTGATGGGGATCGCGACCCCGCGGGTGGCGCTGCTCAGCAACGGCGAGGAGTCAGGCAAGGGCAACCAACTGGTCCAGTCGGCCGAACCGCTCCTCCGGGCGCAAAAGGACATCAACTTCGTCGGCAACATCGAGGGCAAAGACGTCTTCAGGGGCAAGGCCGACGTAGTGGTCTCGGACGGCTTCAGCGGCAATATCCTGATCAAGACCGCCGAAGGCGCGGCCGAGTTCCTCTTCCAGAGCATGCGCGACGCGGTGAAGGGCGACCCGCTGGCAGCGCTGGGCGGGCTGCTGATCCGTCCGAAGCTACGGGCGGTCCGCCGCCGGGCCGACTGGCGCGAGTTCGGCGGCGCGCTGCTGCTGGGTGTCAACGGGGTGGCGGTGATCGCCCACGGTCGGTCGGACGCGCGGGCGATCTACAACGCCGTCCGGGTGGCGCGGGACGCCGTCGACCGTGAGGTGGTCGCCACCTTCACCGCGGCCGCGCCGTCGGTCGTGGAACCGCAGCGTAAATCCGAGCCTAAAACGGCGCCTTTCGTAACATGACGCCATGGCGGGGAACGGGGTTCGGCCGGAGCACCGCGTGGTGGTGACGGGCATGGGGGTCCTTGCGCCGAACGGAAACAACCTGGCCGAGTTCTGGGACAGTCTGATCGAGGGACGGTCCGGGCTGGGGATCGCGACCTCTTTCGACGTCTCCGACCTGCCGGTCAAGACAGTGGCGGAGCTGAAGAACTTCGATCCCCGCAAGTACATGGATTTCAAAGAAGCGAAGCGGATGGCCCGCTTCAGCCAGGTGGGGGTCGCGGCCGCCAAGATGGCCCTCGAGCAGTCGGCGCTCCACCTCCAGAACGAGGACCGGACCCGCATCGGTTGCGAGCTGGGCACTGGGATCGGCGGCTTCAAGGAGATCTCCGAAGAGATCGAGGCCTTCGCCCTGCGCGGGGAGCGCGGGCCGGAGCGGATTTCGCCGTTCTTCGTGCCTCGCGTCATTCCCAACATGGCCTCCTGCCAGATCGCCATTCAATTTGGGCTCGAGGGTCCGAACAACACCGACACCACGGCCTGCGCGGCGTCGACCCAGGCGCTGGGCAACGCCTACCGGGTGCTGCAACGGGGAGATGCCGACGTGATGCTGGCGGGTGGCGCCGAAGCCAACCTGTGTCGCTTTGGGCTCGCCTCCTTTGCCGCGATGAAAGTCCTGTCGACGCAGTCGGAGGATCCGACCAAGGCGAGCCGGCCGTTCGACGCCCTCCGCGACGGCTTCGTCCCGGGCGAGGGAGCGGGCATGCTGGTCCTGGAGACGCTCGAGCATGCGCAGGGCCGCGGTGCCGAGATCTTCGCGGAGATCATCGGCTTCGCCGTCACCGATGATGCCTTCCACATCGTGATGCCCGAGGAAGATGGCGATGGTCCTGCCCGCGCGATGGCCAAGGCACTCGAAGATGCCGACATCAGCCCGCAGGACGTCGATTACATCAATGCCCATGGGACCTCGACGCAACTGAACGACAAGTCCGAGACGGCGGCGATCAAGCGGGTGATGGGGGATCGGGCCAAGCAGATTCCGATCTCGAGCACCAAGTCCATGATCGGCCACCTGCTGGGCGCGGCCGGCGCGGTCGAAGCGATTGCCTCGATCCTCAGTATGAACCACGGCATCGTCCACCCGACCATCAACCTCGAACACCCGGACCCGGATTGTGACCTGGACTACGTGCCGAACGATCCGCGCCGCCATGAAATCGAGGTCGCCATGTCGAACTCGTTCGGCTTCGGCGGCCAGAATGCCTGCATCGTGCTCAAGCGCTTTGACAACAACTAGCACCCAGTCTTTCGCCTAGAGGTCTAAATGGAACCACTGAACATCGGTACCGTCTTGCCGCTGCAACTCGAGCAGGAGATGCGCTCGAGCTACATGGACTACGCGATGAGCGTCATCGTCAGCCGGGCGCTGCCGGATGCTCGCGATGGGCTCAAGCCCGTCCATCGCCGGATCCTCTACGCGATGCAGGAGCAGGGGATGACACCCGGCGCCCGCTACCAAAAGTGCGCCGCCATCGTCGGCGAGGTGCTCAAGCACTACCACCCGCACGGCGATACCTCCGTCTACGACACCCTGGTGCGAATGGCGCAGGATTTTTCCCTCCGCTACCCGCTGGTCGATGGCCAGGGCAACTTCGGCTCGATCGACGGCGACTCGGCGGCCGCCTACCGGTACACCGAGGCGCGGCTCGCCCCGATCGCTGCCGAATTGCTGGTCGATTTGGAGAAGGACACGGTCGATTTCGGCGATAACTACGCCGCCACGCGGCAGGAGCCGCTGGTGCTGCCCGCCCGACTGCCCAACCTGATGGTCAACGGCTCATCCGGGATCGCGGTCGGCATGACGACCAATATTCCGCCGCACAACCTCGGCGAGGTCTGCGATGGGGAGATCTATCTGATCGACAACCCGGATGCGACCACCGAGGATTTGATGAAACTGGTTCGTGGTCCGGACTTCCCGACCGGTGGGATCATCATCGGCCGCGAAGGCATCGCCTCCGCCTACGGCACCGGCCACGGCCGTCTGATCGTTCGCGCCCGCCACACCTTCGAGGAAGCCAAGAACGGTCGGGAGCGGATCATCATCACCGAGATTCCTTACATGGTCAACAAGGCGACGCTCGTGGCCCGCATCGCTGAGCTGGTTGGTGAACGAAAGCTCGAAGGCATCGCCGACCTCAACGAAGAATCCGACCGGCACGGCATGCGGATCGTCATCGAACTGAAGAAGGACGCCCGGGCGCTGACCGTCCTCAACAACCTCTACAAGCACACCGCCCTCCAGACCACGTTCGGCGTGATCTCGCTCGCGCTGGTCGACGGCCGACCGGTAGTTCTGAACCTGAAGGCCCTGCTCCAGCACCACATCGACCACCGTCGGCAGGTGATCACCCGACGGACGCGCCACGATCTCGAGCGGGCGCGCGACCGCGCCCACTTGCTGGAAGGGCTCAAGATCGCCCTCGACAACCTGGACGCCGTGATCAAGACGATCCGGGAATCGCAGGACGAGAAGCAGGCGCAGGAGCGGCTGCAGGAACGCTTCAAGCTTTCCGAGCGCCAATCGAAAGCGATTATCGACATGCGGCTGGGCCGCCTCACCCGGCTCGAGCGCAGCAAGGTGGAAGAGGAGTACACGGAGGTGATCAAGCGGATCGCCTATCTCGAAGACCTCTTGCAGCACGAGCCCAAGATCATGATGCTGATCAAAGAAGAACTGGCCGACCTGAAGAAAAAGTACGGCGATCCGCGGCGCACCCAGCTCGACTTCCAGGGCTCGGTCGAGCTCAACGAGGAGGACCTCGTTCCCAAAGAGGACGTCGTGGTCACCCTCACCCATCGCGGCTATGTCAAGCGCGTTCCGGCCACCACCTACCGGCCGCAGCGGCGGGGCGGCAAGGGGGTGCTCGGTGCGGCCCGCGTCGAGTCCGACTTCGTCGAGCACCTCGCCATCTCGTCCACCCACTCCGACATGCTGTTCTTCACCAACCACGGCTCGGTGTTCCGGCTTCGGGTCCATGAGATCCCGGACGTCAACCGCCAAGCCAAGGGGCTGCCGATAGCCAACCTGATCGATATCGACCCGAAGGACAAGATCACGGCGGTGGTCGGCATCACCGACTGGGCGGAGGACCGCTACCTGGTCATGGTGACGCGCCAGGGCACCATCAAGAAAACACCGGCCCGGCTCTACAGCCAGGTCCGGCGGAACGGCTTGATCGCCATCGACCTGGACGAGGGTGACGAGCTCAATTGGGTCAAATTGAGCAGCGGATCCGACGAGCTGATCATCGCGACCACGGACGGTAAGGCCGTCCGATTCAACGAGAAGCAGGTGCGACCGATGGGTCGAGACACGCATGGCGTGCGGGCGATCACGCTCCGCAAGGACGCACTGGTCGCCGGCTTCGACATTGTCCGAAAGGACGCGCACCTGCTCGTGGTCTCGGCGCGTGGGTACGGCAAGCTCACACCGCTTTCCGAGTACCCCTCGCATAGCCGCGGCGGGCAGGGCGTTTATACGATGGCTATCACCGAGCGCACCGGTCCCCTGGTCGGAATGCGGGTGATCGTGAATTCCGAAGAAGAGCAGTTGATCGTGATCTCCGAGGGTGGCCAGGTAATCCGCACGCCGATCGAGAACATCCGCATCGCCGGGCGGCAGACGCAGGGCGTCATCATCATGCGGCTCGATGAGGGCGATACCGTAGCCACCATTGCCGGAGTCGGCGGCACGGAGGAGGCCGAAGAGTAACGCTCCTGCCAGCCGTTGCCATCGCCGGCGGAATCGTCGGCCTGGTCCTGCTCGTCTATGCGACCGTGTCCGTTGTTCGCGCCTACCGGAAGGCCTCGCGGCGCGCTGCTCAGCTCTCGGCGTATGCCGGCGAGGAAGCGATCGCGTTGGAACGCCTCACCTCTCGTCTCAACGAGCACGGGTTTGCCCTGGAGCACACGGCATCGCTACTGTTCCCCAAGCTGCAGCGCCTCGCGACGATCCTGGAGCAGCCGCTGGTGGCGGCGACCATACCCTGGCTGCTGCGCCGGGCCTTCGGCCGGCCCTACCGGCGCCGCTAGGCTAGCCCGAATCCACCGGATCGAACTTGCATCTCGGGCGCGGGTTCGGCCGATCCGGACGTTGGCTCCTGCGCGCCTCGCTCACGCATAACGATGCGCTCGCTCCGGTGCTCGTCGCCGCCTTCGGCTCGGCGCGCCCCGCATCCCGAGCTGCAGCGTCCGACCGATGGATCCGGGCTACTCGGCGTCGACGCGGTCTTTACCGGTCAGCTTCGCGGTGAGGAGGGTCTCATCGGCGCGCTTGAAGAAGGAGAAGGCGTTGTCCTCCTCCGGGCGGTAAGCGGTCACCCCGGCGCTGACCGTGAGGTTCACCGGTGGAACCCCGTGGGCTTCGTCGGTGTAGGGGCTGTTGCGGATTTCGGTGAGGACGCGTTCAGCGACCGCCCGCGCGGTGTCGAGGTCACCTTCGGGGACGATGATGCAGAATTCGTCGCCGCCGTAGCGGACGACGACGTTCGCCTTACGGCTGTGACGCTGGATGAGATCGGCGAGGTGGCGCAGCACGCTGTCGCCCACTCCGTGGCCGTAGTTGTCGTTGATCACCTTGAAGTTGTCCAGGTCGAGCACGATCAGGGACAGGGGCGCCTTGCTGCGCGAGGCGCGGCTTAGCTCGCGCTGCAGGCTCTCCTGGAAGAACCGGTAGTTGTAGAGGCCGGTGAGGCTATCGGTGAGCGCCTGTTCCTCGCTGGCGACCAGTCGCTCCAGCATCACCAGGCTGTTGACAGCCTGCGCCGCCAGCATCGACAGCAGATGCAGGTCAGATTCAGGATCGCGGCTCGACTCGGCAGCGTAGATGCCGAGCGTCCCACGAATCCGGTCCTGCTGGAGGAGCGGCGTGATGGTGATCGAGCCCTGCACCTCCGGCCGTCCCAGCAGATACTGCGTCCATGGGCTCTGCGACGCGTCCGGGACGGATAGCGGCCGCTTCGACTGCAGCACGAAGTCGCTCATTTCGACCAGGAGCCGCCGGAGGTCCCCGGTGCCGTTGGGCTGCGGCCCGCTGTAAGCCTCCTCTCGCTGACCCTGGTCGCCGGCGAGAAAGAGCAGGGACGCCTGGCCGCGGAGCAGCCGAGTCCCGAGGTTGAGGATCATGTCGCTCAGCACTTCGTAACTGAGGTTGGTCATGATGCTGTCGAAGGCGCGAAGCACCGTGAGCTCGTCCTGATGCTTGTAGTTCTGGGCAACGACATGCTGGACCAGCGTGTGCACGAGGTTGGCGGCTTCCATGATGCTCGCCTGGGAAACGACGGGGACCGACTGCACCGCCCGCATCAGGTTGTCCGGATGCACCGGGAGCGCCCGCGCCAGCTCGTAGACAGTCGCAAAATCGGGTTTGGAAACGGCGAATGGCTCGCTGACCAGCCGGCCCAACAAATGTCGGCCGTCGCAGATCGGGATGATCAGGTGGCCGACCTGGGCGCCGTCGTACCGCAGCTGGGGCTCATCGCCGTGGGGCGGCGCCGATGAGTTTGGCACCATCTCACACCGGCCAAAGTTCTGCATGATCAGGCAGAAATCGTTCTGCGGGACGCCTGGTGCGATCTGGTAGCCGTCCGACGAATCGGCAGCCAGCGAAATACCAGTGCGGGCCGAGAAGTTCTGCATCGCGGCCCTCGTCACATCGTGGTTGATGATGTAGGAGAGCCGGACAGTGGCGGTGTCAGCAGTCAATAAAGATCACAGGTCCTGGGCAAGCCGCGACTCGGTCATTATAGCTATGGCTCCCGTAACATCTTTGTACACGGAAGGCCTCGTACGTGCCATCCGCCGAACTGCCCTTGACAATCGTTGTTCCACCGCTTTGATAATCGGAGTTGGCTCAAAACAACACCATGCACGATGTCCTTGTCCACTACCTCGAGGTCAATTTCCCCGAAATTGCCGAACAGCTCGCGCACGTCCGGGGCCGGGAGCCCAGCGGCGAAGAGCGGGCGGCTGCCGCCGAACGGCTGCGTGAGCTGATCCGCCGGCTGCGCCGCGGCACCGTCGAGTCCGGTGCCGTGCGGCACGAGCCACGCGCCAGTGCCGCCGAGCTGATCGCCGGCGTCAATGGCGAGCTGAGCGCGGAGGAGCGTGCGGTGCTCGACCACTTTTTCGAGCTCTTCGCCCGCTCGATGGCGCGGACGCAGCAGGCGGCACGACCGGAGCCGGAGGTTGCCGAGCAGCCCGCGGCACAGCCGGCGGCGGCCGAGGTATCGCCCGCGCCCGAGGAGCCGCCCGCTCCGGAACCGCAGGCTGCCGAAGAGCCGGTCGCTGCAGCGCCTTCGGTCCCCGAGGCGCCGGCCGAGCCGGCCGCGGCTGCGCCATCGCCGGCGGAGCCCCCGGTGGAAGCGGCTCCACCGGCAGCAGAGCCGCCGCCCAGTGAACCGACGGCATATGAAGCGCCGCCGTCAGCTGCCCCGGCTCCGGCCGAGCTCCCGGCCGCCCGTCTCGTTCCAGAGCAGATGGCCGGGCCGCTCCAGACCATCTTGCTGGCCGCGGCCCAGCAAGCGCTCGATCTCCTCCAGGTGGAGGCCAGCCAGGTATACACGCTCGGCGAGCAACGCCGGTTCGTCCTTCGCGCCGGCGTCCCGACCGAGTCGTTGGCCGCGCCGGAGGGCGCGCCGTTCATCAGCAGCCGACTCTTGCGGCGGGCGCTGGAGCACAACGAGGTCGTCACCGTCGAGGATCTTGCCGCGGAAGACTTAACGCCCGACGAGGCGGCATGGGTTGACGCCGGCTACCGGGGCTTCGCCGCCATCGCGCTGTCGCCGCCGCTGGAGCGGCCGGTCGGGGTCCTGGCGCTGTTGCGGCGCACGCCCTGGCGCCTCGACCGGCGCGACGCCGTCCGGCTCGAGGACCTGGCGGTGGAGGCAGTGGCCGCGCTGCGGGCGCATAGCCTGGCGATCAAGGTGGCCGAGGTGGCCGTGCTCCAGGAACGGCTCAATCTGGCCCGCGAGATTCACGATGGGCTCGCCTCGGACCTGGCGGCGGTCGTCGCGCTCTTCAAGTATTACGAACAGCGCCGGCAACGCGATCCTCAGGATGCCAGCCAGTTACTGCCGCAATTACGCTCGATGACGGAGGAGATCCTGGCCGGCGCCCGTAACATCCTTCAGTCGCTGCGGCCGAAGACCATCCGCTCGGAAGGGCTGCTCGCCTCGGTATTGAAGCTGGTCGACCAGTTCGGCCGCGTCAACCTGGTCGAGACCAATGTCAGCATCCGCGGCGAGGAGAACCCGATCGCGTCGGAGCAGAAGGAAGTCATCTTCCAGGTGCTGCGCGAAAGCCTCTCGAACGTTCGCAAGCACTCCCAGGCCCGCAACCTCTGGGTCGTCCTCGACCTCTCCTCGGCGCCGTGGGTGATGACCGTCCGCGACGATGGGCGTGGCTTCGACGTGCGCCGGGTCGCCGAAGACCCGAAAAAGGTCGGTTCCTATGGGCTGGTGGGCATGCGCGAGCGCGCTGAGCTGGTGGGTGGGAGCCTGGAGATCGTCAGCCAGTCGCTGGAAGGCACGGTGGTCACGCTGATCGGCCCCACGGACCGGTCCGAATGAGCCGGGTCCGGGTGCTGATTGCCGACGATCGGCCCATTTTCCGCGCCGGCGTACAGGGGATGCTGCGGGACTTTCCTGAGATCGACATCGTCGGCGAGGCGATGACCGGCCGCCAGGCGGTGGAGCACTCGCGCCGTCTCAAGCCGGATGTCATCCTGATGGATCTCAACATGCCGGAAATGGGCGGCATTGCCGCCACCCGCGCGATCAAGGAGGAGGACCCCGAGCGGGTGGTCCTGGCGCTCACGGTTTCCGAGGCCGAAGAGGATATCGTCGAAATGGTCGCCGCCGGCGCATCGGGTTACGTCTTAAAAGATGTCGATCCGGCGAGCCTGGCCCGCAGCATTCAGGAGGCTCACGCCGGCCACTTCCAGCTCGATGACGCGTTGACGCGTCAGGTCATTATGCGGCTCGGTTCGAACCTCAGAAGACCTCGGCGGCACCTGGCGGAACCGCTGACCGAACGGGAGACCCAGATCCTCCGGATGGTGGTGGAGGGAAAGGGGAACAAGGCGATCGCCAACCGTCTGGGCCTTAGCGAAGGCACCATCAAGTCGCACTTGCGGAACATCTACCGCAAGCTGAAGGTTCAGACCCGGGCGGAAGCGGCCGCCCAAGCGGTCCAGCTGGACATTTAGCGAACATCCGTTCGCTACCGGGAGGGCAGAAGAGCACCCGGGCGACAGATTTACGGGATCCCTGGAGAGGATTAGCGTGGTGGATACCAAGGGAGTCCTCTGCGCGGCTTTCAGGGAATCTTAGTGGGGGGTGGTCGCGATGAAGAAGTTGATCGTTGTAGTCGTTGGCCTGCTCGGAGCTATCTTGGCCGGCGGCGCAAATATTAGCGTCTGACGTCCAACTTCGAACATGAAAGCTCGGGATTTCCCCGAGCTTTTTTGTTTGCTGTCAGATACCGAGCTTATTTGGGTTATGTGATTAGATAACGAGCACTTTTATGGATCGCCCTAAGCCAGCGTCCATTTTCGCTTGCAGCGTCGGTCTCGCGGGGCTTGGACTGCTTGTCACAACCACCCTGGCCCAGGCTCCCCATGATCTAAAGGGCTCCGGCAGCACCCACCTTTTGACCCGACTTGCGATCTTGCTCGTTCTAACCTTTCTTTCGTCGTTGGCGCCGCTGCGAACAAGACACGGTGCCGTGCTCACAGTGGGTCTTGCGCCTCTTTTTGGCGCACTGTTGCTCCTTCCACCGTGGGCCTTGATGCTGGTAGCGACTTTCGGTACCGTCGATGAGCGCGTGCCCGGGCGCACGGTGTCGTGGACTCGGTTCCTGTTTGCCAGAGGAATGTTCGCCTTCGTCTACGGCTTGCCCAGTCTTGCCCTGTATGCCTTCGGGCTACAGCACCCGCAGGCAGGCTGGGTCATTGCACTTCCATTGGCGGTTGTCGCCATCGTGGCATTGAATGACGCAATCGTCGCCGCCTACCTCTCACTGCTCCAGGGTGCCAACTTCTGGCGCTTGGCGAAAAATGCCGTTGCGGGAAGTTGGCTTACCTACGTGGCTCTTCCAATCGTCGGGTATTTGATTTTCACCATTCTCCAAGCGACGTCGATAGCCGGCCAACTCGTCGTGTTTCTGCTGTACGGACCCCTTCTCGTCTATCGCACGAGCTTGCAGAAGCAGAATCGGCTCGACCAATGGCTCCGCGACTCATTCATCATGCAGAGCCGTGTAGTTGACAAGAGAGACGGACAGACCTTTGGCCATTCTCAGAGAGTTGGCGAAATGTCCGAAGCAGTCGCTCGGCTTTTGCATCTCAGCGATGAAATGTGCAACACGATCAGGGTCGGGGGCATCCTTCATGATCTGGGAAAAATTGCCATTCCGGATTCCATCTTGCTTAAGCCTGGAAAGCTGACGCCGGAGGAGTACGAGATCATCAAGACGCACCCGACCGAGGGAGCCCAGATTCTTGCGGAACATCCCGAGCAAAAAGATGTTTCCGAGATCGTTATGCACCATCACGAGCGCTGGGATGGTGCTGGCTATCCGGAAGGGCTCAAAGGAGACGAGATCCCAATCGGCTCGAGAATTGTCAACGCCTGTGACGCTTTTGACACCATCACGCAGGCGAGGGTTTTCCGTCCGACCGTCAAGACGCCAGCGGAAGCGATCCATGAGCTCCGTACCCTGGCAGGAACGTGGTACGACCCCGCCGTGATTGGAGCGATGGAGACGATCGTGGCTGAACGATGGAGCGTGGACATCCCCTATCAGGCGCCTGCGACCCCCAAACCAGGTTATCGCGATGTCTTGGCCATCCCTCAGTTCCGCCGGCTGTGGATCGGGCAGGGCGTTTCGTATTTCGGCGACATGATGAACACAACGGGCCTAGCCATCATGTTGTTCGTCGTTACCCGGTCGCCGGTAATGGTGGCTCTCGGTCTGATTGCAAAAGCTGTTCCCACCATCATGTTCGGCCTGCTCGCGGGTCCGCTGGTCGATCGCTTTAATCGTCAACGTGTCATGGTCCTCGCTGACCTTGCGCGAGCCCTGTTGACAGTGACGATTCCTTTCTGGGCCCTAAACTGGCTGCCGGGAGTGTTCATCGCCGTCTTCCTGATAGCCATTGCAAGCACCTTTTTCAATCCAGCAAAGCAGGCAATCATCCCGAACCTCGTCCCAGAGCGCCTCCTGGTTCGCGCGAACAGTCTCGTGCAGTCCTCTGAGCGGACGATGGAGCTGGTTGGGTACGCTCTTGCCGGGGTTCTCGCGGCAACGATTAGCTGGGTCCCGCTTTTCTTGATCGACGCCGCAACCTATCTCTTTTCAGCCGCTACGTTGCTCGGTGTGCCGGATTCCATCAGAAGCGCCCGGCAGAAGCAGGTGACTCTCTCACGCGACATTGCTGATGGAATGCGATTTATTGTTCGTAGTCCGGTTCTCCGTTCAATCATGGCACTTACGGCGATGACTGGACTCTTCGCGGGCATGACGTTTCCAACGCTCGTTGTGCTCGCCTATGGAGCTCTTCACGCAGGTGCGAGTGGATACGGCGTTCTTGAAGCCGTGATCGGCGGCGGCGCAATCTTAGGTGCCATGGCCAGCCCGCAGCTGATGGCGCGATATCGCGCCGGCGTGCTCATCCTGATTGGCGTTGCGGGATTTGGCCTCTCCTACGCGCTGACCGGACTGTTGCAAAGCTTCCTGTTCGCTTTCGTATTTCTCTTCGCGTGCGGTGTCGCCAGCACGATTTACTATGTGCCTCTGATATCTATCACCCAACGCGAGGCGCCCGACTACATTCGCGGCCGAGTCATGGCGAGCCGGTTTTTGCTTGCGCAGGCCGGACTGCTGGGCGGTATGGCGATCTCTGGCCCCCTGACGGCTCGGTTGGGCGCGCCGCTCGTCTTTGTAACTGCTGGAACGCTGCTCGTTGCTGCGGCGATCGTCGCCTTCGCCTTCCGCGACCTTCGCGACGCGAGGTTGCGAGATGCCACGCCCGCGGCGTCACTCGAGGCTGTCTCCGGCTAACACGTGTTCCTGTTCTTTGCGGTCATTGCCGCGGCGCTTGCGATCGCCGTTCTGATCGGCGGCGACGTCCGCCGGCTGAGTCAGCTTCGGATCCGGCACATCGAATTGCTGCTGGCAGCCTTTGCCGCCAAGGTCTCGGTGGCGCTGCTTGGCACGGCTCATTCAACGATCGCCGTCAACGCCGCCCGGCCCTTGAACGTCATCGGCGCGGTCCTGCTACTGGCCGTGGTCTGGTTCAACCGGCGGATCCCCGGCGCCATCCTGTTCGGGGCGGGCCTGACGCTGAACCTGATCGTGATCATCGCCTTCGGAGGTCGGATGCCGGTATTGCTCCCACATGACGCTGATCCGAACTCCGCCATCCTCGCTCTACTCAGAGGGGGCCTGGACCCCCTCCACGTCGCGCTCGAGCATCCCCAGGGGATCTGGTTCCTGGGCGACATTCTCGCCATCCCCGGCATCGGCGGCCACTCG
>VBGO01000231.1 GCA_005882525.1 Chloroflexota bacterium | reverse complement strand
CGGTGCGTCCGCGGTTCGAGTTCATGGAGGAGGGCGTGATCTTCCGCCGATCGGGGAAGAGTCCGTTACTGCCCAGGGATGAGATCGCCGGCGTCGGCCTGGTGAAAGCCGGCGGCCGGACCGTCCTCGCCTATCGGCTCAAACCGGGCGTGGCGGTGATGAAGCGCCATCCCGGTGCGGGCTTCCTTCGCGCCAAAGGGCTCGACTACGACGGCGGCTACTTCGTCGACCAGATGACCGCGTCGCCGGCGGAGATTCTGCAGATCTTCGAGCGGCATCTCGCCCCGCACTGACATTACGCCGCTTGGGCTGAGCGCTCCGCGCGAAGCGCGGTCCGTACCGGGCGAGCGGACACGGGTGAGACCATCGGGGCGAGCTTTCGCAGGCTGAAGATCATCTCCGAACTGCCGACGTACTCGACGCCCTCAATGGCGAAGCCTTTGCCCTGCAGGTACGCGCTGAGATTGGTCCGGCTGTAGTGCGTGATGTGTTCGTCAGCGTAGCCGCCGGGCGCCAGGTGTCCGTAGAGCCACTCCAGGGTTCGCCATTGCCACTGGTCGTAATCGGGGGTACCCAGGATCAGCCGGCCGCCCGTCTTCAGCACGCGCGCCAGCTCATCGAACGGCTTCTCTTGTGCCGGGATGTGCTCGACGACTTCGGAGCAGATGACGCAGTCAAAGCTGCCGTCGGCGAAGGGCAGCTCGAAGATGGAGCCGTGGACGAGCGCGTTTCCGTACCGACCGGCGTAGCGCAACTTGGGGAGCTGGATGTCGAGGCCGATCATGCCGGGAATCGCGCCGATGATTCGGCTTGAGCCGCAGCCAACGTCGAGGACGTGGTGGAAATCGCCGGCGAGTCGCGTAATGACCTGGTACCGGCCCCGCTGCCAGTAGCGCTGCAGCGGGATGACGCTGTCGTAGGCGCGCGCATCGTAGTCTGACGAGGCGATCGAGTTGCGCAGGCGCCACATGGCGACGAACGTGCGCAAGTAGGAGATGGCGAACTTGAAGAGCCGAGCATGGCTCCGACCGGCCAGGCGAGCCCGGTACCGGAAGGGGACTTCGTGGACCCGGTAACCGGCAGCCAGCGCTCGGATCAAGATCTCCTCGAGGACATCGAAGTCGGTCGCCTTCAAATCGAGTTCCCGCAAGACGGCCTGGCGGTAGAGCCGAAAGCCGCTCGAGAGATCATGCACCGGCAGCGACAGGCCCCGGCCAAACGTGATGTTCAGTGCTCGACTCAGCGCGAGCCGCCAGCCGGGCATTTCCGCCGCGCCGCCATCAACGTAGCGGGAGGCGATCACGACGTCGCCCGCGCTGGGTCGTGCGACCCGTCCGCGTCGAGCGTGAGGACGTACTCGCCGCGAGCCTGCGCGAAGCCGGCCCGATAGGCGCCGCCGAAGCCGGGAAGCGTCTGGCTCACCAGGCGCGCGCCATGCTTCCGTACGATCTCGTGCGTGCCATCGCGAGAGCCGCCGTCCACGACAATGATCTCGTTGGTGGGCCCCAGGGCGACCAGCGCTTGTTTCAATTCGGGGAGGACCCGGTCCAGGCTCTCCGCTTCGTTCAGGGCCGGGATGACCAGGCTGAGGGCGCAGCCGGGTAGCGCAGCCGGCTCGGGGCCGGGGATGATAAAGGAGGGGATGCCATCAACCAGCGGGTACCGGACTCCATCGCGCATGCAGCGGAGCTCCCGGCCGGCCTCCGCCGTTAACGGACCGTGGCATTTTGGGCAGACCAGGCTGGCGAGGCTGGGCATGGACTACCGAGGAAACGCAAAGTGAGATCCGAGCTTGCTTTGGCCCGGGGGGACGCCGCGTGACGGCGCGTCCGCGAATCCTGGCCATCGACGTCGGCACCGGGACTCAGGACATCCTGGTCCTCGAGGCCGGCGCAGTCATCGAGAACGCCGTCCAGCTGATCATGCCGTCGCCAACCGCCTTGTTGGCCGAGCGGATCAAGCAGGCGACCCAGGACCGGGTCGACCTGGTCCTGACCGGCGTCACCATGGGCGGCGGTCCCGACCATTGGGCGGTCGAAGCACACCTGCGGGCGGGACTCCGGGTCTTTGCCACCCCGGACGCCGCCCGGACCTTCGACGACGACCTGGATCGAGTGGCGGCGATGGGCGTCTTGATCGTCGACTCAGCCGAAGGCGTAAATGGGTCGCGCCGGCTCGAGATGCGCGATTTCTATCTGGCGGAACTGATGCAGGCGCTGCGCGCCTTCGGCGTCAGCACCGTCTTCGACGCGGTCGCCGTCGCGGTGTTCGATCACGGCGCCGCCCCGCCAGGGGTGAGCGACCGCCGGTTTCGCTTCGACTACTTGCGCGACCAGGTCGAGCGTGGCATCGGCCTGGAGGGCTTCGGCTTTCTCGGCGCGGAGATCCCCGCGCGAATGACGCGCATGCAGGCGGTGGCCGGCAGTTGGACCGGGTCGGAACCACTCTTCCTGATGGACACCGGCCCGGCCGCGATCCTCGGTGCGCTCGACGATGTGGTCGTTGCGGCATCGGATCCGGTGATCGTCCTCAACCTCGGCAACTTTCACACGATCGCGGCGCTGCTCGCTGACCGCCGCATCCTCGGCCTGTTCGAACATCACACCGGCCAGCTGACCCAGCCGACGCTCGAGCTGTACCTCGACGCGCTCGCGACCGGCTCGCTGTCGAACGACCAGCTGTTCGACGACATGGGACACGGCGCGCTAGAACTGGGGCCGGTCAAAGATGCGCCCCAGCGCCTGGCGGTGACCGGGCCCCGTCGCGCCATGCTCGATGGGTCGCGATTGAAGCCCCATCTCGCCGTGCCGCACGGCGACATGATGCTGGCCGGGTGTTTCGGGCTGCTGCGAGCGCTGGCGGCGCAACTGCCCGACTTCGCGCCGGTTATCAACGACCAGCTGGGCGCCCCGGCGCGGCAGCGCTGAGCCAACCGGCGGCCATGGCTCGCGGGACGAAGCGGATTTGAATCCGGCTGCCTGTCGGGCCGCCCCGTAGAATCGAGACGGCGCTACCACATTCCAGAGAGGTTTCCATTGGAGCATCCCACGACCATCGCCCACTTGCGACAGAGCGAGTATCGCGTCCTCCCGGTCAAGCAAGAGATGCGGAAGAATCTTGTCCGGAAGATCAAGGCTGGTGAGGAACTCTTCCCCGGGATCATCGGCTACGAGGGGTCGGTCATACCGCAGGTGGAGAACGCCATCCTCTCCGGCCAGGACATCGTCTTCCTCGGCGAGCGGGGCCAGGCCAAGAGCCGGCTGATCCGATCGCTGGTCGCCCTCCTCGACGATCAGGTCCCGGTAATCGAAGGCTGCGAGATCAACGACAACCCGTACGCGCCCATCTGCCGCGCTTGCCGTGATCGCGTGGCCGCTGACGGCGACCGCGTCGCGGTGCGCTGGATCAAACCGGGCGAGCGCTACAGCGAGAAGCTCGCCACCCCCGACACCTCGATCGCCGACCTGATCGGCGAGGTGGATCCCATCCGCGTCGCCGAGGGCAAGTATCTCGCGGATGAGCTGACCATCCATTACGGGCTCGTGCCCCGCACGAATCGTGGCATCTTTGCGATCAACGAGCTTCCCGACCTCGCCGAGCGGATCCAGGTTGGCCTACTCAACCTGGTCGAGGAGCGCGATGTCCAGATCCGCGGGTTCAAGGTGCGGCTGCCGATCGACGTCTATGTCGTAGCCAGCGCCAATCCCGAGGACTACACGAATCGCGGACGGATCATCACGCCGTTGAAGGACCGCTTCGGGGCACAGATCCGTACCCACTACCCGCGCAATGTCGAGGATGAAATCCGAATCGTGGAGCAGGAGCGCACCGATTTCCAGGACCGCGACCTTGCCGTCATCATGCCGGAGTTCATGAAGGAAATCGTGGCCGAGGTGACCCAGCTGGCGCGCCGCAGCCCGAAGGTTAACCAGCGCTCGGGCGTCAGTGTCCGGATCTCGATCACGAATTACGAGAACCTCGCCTCGAACGCCTCCCGGCGCGCACTCCGAACCGGCGAGACGGAAGCGGTGCCGCGAATCACGGACCTGCCATCGATCATTCCTTCCAGCGCGGGCAAGCTGGAGATGGAAACCTGGGAAGAGGGGGACGACCAGACGGTGCTGGAAAAGATCATCAAGACCGCCGTGCTCAATGTGTTCCGGCGGCATTTCGAGGCCAGCCAGTTCAACGAGCTGGTGCAGCGCTTCGATGCCGGCCTGACCTTCGAGGTTTCCGAAGGGCAACCCGCGGAGCGGTACGCTGCGATGCTGCGCGAACTGCCCGGGATGGAAAAGGCGCTGAAGACTCTCGGGCTGGACAAGCGACCGGTGCTCGCCGCATCCGGTGTGGAGTTCGTCCTCGAGGGCCTGCACCTCAGCAAACGGATCAACAAGACCGAGCTCGACGGCGCGGCCATTTACGCCGGCTGAGTGATTTCCCGATCGAACCGGTATGAACGCTGGGACGGCTCGCAGGAGCCGTTGGGTCGGGACGCCGAGGACCTCTTCGACCGCTTAGCCGAAGACCTGTTCCAGGGCGGCGACTTCGACTACGCGTTGCATCGATTGATGAGCCGAGGCTGGCGTGACCGGCAGGGCCACAAGCTCCCCGGCTTTGAGGAGATGCTCGAGCGCCTGCGCCAAAAGCGGCTGCAGCAGCTGAAGCGGTACAACCTCAACGACGTCTTCGGCAATATTCGCGAAAAGCTGAACGACATTCTGCGGCGCGAGCGTCAGGGCATCAACGACCGTCTCGAGCAGGCGCCGGAGAGCGCCGAAGAAGAAGCTGCAGGAACTCGACCGCCTGCCGGACGACGTGGGCGGCACCATCCGTCAGCTCAACGACTACGAGTTCATGGATGAGGGCGCGGCGCAGGCCTTCCAGCAGCTGATGGAGGAGCTCAAGCAGCAGGTCTCGCAGACCTACTTCAAGAACATGACCCGCACCATGCAGCAGCTGCGTCCCGAGCACCTCGCTGAGATCAAGGAGATGATGAAGGCGCTCAACCAGATGCTGCGTGACCGGCTGGAGGGCAAGCCGCCCAAATTCGAGCAGTTCATGCAGCGCTTCGGCCATTTCTTCGGCCCCAACCCGCCGAAGACGCTCGACGAGCTTATCCAGCATCTGGAGCGGCAGATGGCGCAGATGGAGTCGCTGATGCAATCGCTGTCGCCGGAGATGCGCCAGCAGATGCAGGATCTGCTGGCCTCGACCCTGAATGATCCTGAACTGCAGGAGCAGATGGCGGAGCTGGCTGCCCAGCTGGAGCTGCTGTCACCGCGCCAGGGGCTGGGCAGCCGCTACGCGTTCTACGGCTCGGAGTCATTGCCGCTGCAGGAGGCGCTGTCCCTGATGGAGCGGCTTCAAGGCATCGAGGGCCTGGAGGCGGCGTTGCGCGAGGGCTACCAGGGACGGCAGTTGACACCGGAGCAATCGGCCCAGCTGCAGCAGCTGTTGGGGAACGACGCCCGCCAGGCGGCCGACCAGATGAGCGAGCTCGCATCGCAGCTCGAGCGCAAGAGCTACGTCCAACGCGGGCGGCGCGGAATGGAGCTGACCCCTCGCGGGATGCGGCGGATCGGTCAGAAAGCGCTCCGCGACCTGTACACCCGGCTGAAGCGGGACCGGTTTGGCGATCACCCGATCAGCGTTCGCGGGCTCGGTTCCGAGCGCTCGGACGAGACGAAGGTCTACGAGTTCGGCGACGCCTTCAACCTGAATGTCGAGCAGACCCTGATGAATGCGCTACGTCGCGAAGGACCCCGAGAGCCAATCCGGCTCAAGACCGACGACTTCGAGGTCTTCCGCTCAGAGTTCAGCGCCCAGTCGGCCACCGTGCTCATGATCGACATGAGCCGGTCGATGCCGCTGCGCGGCTACTTCTATGCCGCGAAGAAGGTCGCGCTCGCGCTCGATGCCTTGATCCGCAGCCAGTTCCCGCGCGATTTCCTGCAGGTGATCGCCTTCAGCGACTACGCGCGGCCGGTCAAGTCCCACCAGCTGGCCGAGCTGACCTACAACGAATCGATCTACGGGACGAACATCCAGCACGGTCTGATGCTGGCCCGCCAGTTCCTCAACCGGCACAAGACCGGGAACAAGCAGGTCATTATCGTCACGGACGGCGAACCGACGGCGCACATGGAAGGGCAGCAGGCGGTCTTCTTCTATCCACCCCTGCCGGAGACCTTTCAGAAGACGTTGCTGGAGGTGCAGCGCTGTACGCGTGAGCAGATCGTGATCAACACCTTCATGCTCGACAACGACTATCATCTGGTGTCGTTCGTCAAGCAGATGACCCGGATGAACGGTGGTCGCGCCTTTTTTGCCAGCGCGGACCGGCTGGGCGATTACGTCTTGCTCGACTACGTGGACCGCAAACGCAAGGCCAGTCGCTGATGACTCGGGCGATGCGATTCGGCATCCAGACCGGGCCGCAGCACGTGACCTGGCCGGAGCTGGTCAATATCTGGCAGGTCGCCGACAGTCTGATGTTCGATACGGCCTGGACGTTCGACCATTTCTTCCCGATCATGTCGGACCCGAAGGGCTCGCAGCTGGAAGGTTGGGTCACGCTGACCGCACTGGCGGAAAAGACGCGGCATGTCCGGGTCGGGACGCTCGTCACCGGCATCACTTATCGCGAGCCGGCGGTGCTGGCCAAGATGGGGGCGACCCTCGACGTGATCACCGGCGGCCGGCTCGAGATGGGTCTCGGCGCAGCATGGTTTCAACAAGAGCACGAGGCGCTGGGCATTCCGTTCCCCCCGGTCGCCGAACGGATCAAGCGGCTCGGCGAGGCCTGCGAAGTCATCCTCCGGATGTGGACCGAGGACGCCGCCACGTGGGACGGCCACTACTACCAGATCAAAGAGGCGTACTGCAATCCGAAGCCGGTGCAGAAGCCCCATCCTCCGATCCTGATCGGCGGTGGGGGAGAGCAGCTCACCCTGAAGATGGTGGCCCGCTACGCCAACGAGTGGAACGCATTTGGGAGTCCCGATATCTTCCGGCACAAGATCGAGGTGCTTCAACGGCATTGCGAGGCGATCGGCCGCGATCCGAACACCATCGAAAAGTCGGTCAGCATGCCGCCGGTTCTCTCCAAGGACCGTTCGAAGCTCGACGGGATGCTGGCCGACATGGCCTCGCGCCGCGCGATGACCATCGAGGACGCCAAGGCGGCGATGCTCTGGGGCACGCCCGACGAGGCGATCAGGAAGATCGAGGCCTACCGCGACGTTGAAGTCAGCCACATCATCCTGTCACTGCGTGCGCCATACGACCCGGCGCAGCTCGAGCTGTTTGTGCGCGAGGTCCTGCCGGCCCTGCGAGAGAAGGTTCCTGCACGGCCCTAGCCAGTGGGCCGGGGACCCAGGTAATGGCGCACCATTTCGGATGCGTAATGGAGCCCGACCTCATCCCGGTGTGACGGCAGCCACTCCGTGAGGCGCGTCGTGCCGCGCGGTGGCTCGTGCGAGAGGAGGATGTCGTGGATCAGGTCATCGAGCTCATCGCGGGTGAGAAGCATGTCGCCGACAATCCGGCCCGCCACGGCGGCACCGGCCATGGCCAGCACCGGCGGTACGTGGATGACCACGGTGCGGAGGTTCATCGCCCGGCGAAGGAGATGAACCAGTTCGTCAAAGGTGAAAATCTCCGGACCGGCCGAATCGACGACGACATCCGCCAGTTCTGAGCCAACCTCGACCAGCAGACCCGCATGGTCTTTGACGTGCATCGGCTGCAAGCGGTAGCGGCCGTTGCCAGGGATCCCAAAGACGGGGATATGCCGCAGCAGCCAGGCGATGTTGTTGATCAGGACATCCCCTTCGCCGAAGAGGAGGGTCGGCCGCACGATCGCGTAGGAGAGACCCGAGGATCGGACCACGTCCTCGAGGGCGGCCTTGCCGCGATAGTAGCTGGTCGTCGAGGCGGTCGGATTGGCAATGCTCGTCTGCACGATGCGCCTCACGCCGGCCTGACCGGCCGCGTCGATCAACCGCTTGGTGTTCTCGACCGCGACGCCATGGGTCAGGCCGCGATGGGGCGCGCGGACCCAGTAGGTGTTGTAGAGGGTATCCGTCCCGGTCAGGGCCGTCACCAGGGCCGCGCTGTCCGAGAAGTCCAGCGGGTACGTCGGAATGCGTGAGGCGAGCGAGTGATCCGGCCGCGGGTGGTTGGTCAGCGTCCGCACGCCGCGGCCGCGCTCGAGCAACTGCGCGGCGATGAACCGGCCGCTGTAGCTGAAGGCACCGGTCACGACGTCAATGTTGGTCACAGGGCCTCAGTCTAGGTACGGCAGTGTCACGCGATTCGATACGATCCCGAGTCGGTGAAGGATCGAGTCGCCGAGCACAACAAGCAGATGTGGGAGCGTCTGGCCAAGGCCGCGATGAACTACACGCGCCCCTTTGGCCGGCCGCCCAAGACGAGGGCGGGCATGCGGCGCTTCATGGATCCCCGTGCCCGTCTGAAAGGCGTGAAGCTGCAGGGCGCCCGCGTCCTCGGCCTGGCGGCGGGCGGTGGTTGGGATCCGGTTATCTTCGCCAAACTCGGCGCGCACACGACGGTCTTCGACATCTCGCCGACCCAGCTCAAGACGGTCCGTGGCCTCGCGACCCGAGAGCGCGTCAAGATCCGGCTGGTTCGCGGCAACATGAAG
>VBGO01000230.1 GCA_005882525.1 Chloroflexota bacterium | reverse complement strand
CGCTGGCCGCCACGCTCGCCGCCCAGGCGGTGAGCTGGCCATTGTTGTTGGCCCAGGTTCACCAGGTGTCACTGATCGCGCCGCTGGCCAACCTGCTGGTGGTGCCGCTGGTGCCGGTCATGATGGTGGCCGGCGCGATAGGCGCCGCCGCCGGAACGGTTCTCCCCGGGGCTGGCTGGCTGCCGCTGCAGGCGGCCGGAGCACTGGGCCGGTGGATGGAAGCGGTCATCCAGGTCACCGGCAGCCTGCCCTTCGCCGCCCTCACCACGCCCTACTTTCCCGCCCGCTGGCTCGTCGCGGCCGGCATCCTCAACGGGGGTGTGCTGGTCGGCCTCAAACTGCGCCGCTTCTTCTGGCAGAAAAAGGTCTGGGCTGTCATCGGGATCGCCGGCCTGCTGACGGTCTGCCTGTTGCTGATCCGTCCCGACGGACGGGTCCATGTCTACGCGCTCGATGTCGGGACCGGCTCAGCTGTCCTGGTGCGGACCGCGAATGGCCGTCAGATCTTGATCGACGCCGGTCCCGATGCCGACCGGCTCGTCCAGGCCATGGGCCGCGCGCTGCCGCCGACGGCGCGAACCATCGATGTCTGGCTGATCACCGGCGGGCGACGCACAAGCGTCGGCTCCGCGGCCGCGGTGCTGAGCCGATTCCGAATCGGGGCGATGCTCATCGCCGAGCCCGATCCATGGAGTGCGAGCTTACGCGCCGTCGTGCAACAGGCCGAGTCCGCCGGCATCCGGGTCGGGCCAGCCGGTAGCCCGCTCGAACTGGACGGTGTCCGGCTAAACCTGGCCAGTGACGGACGCAGCTGGCTGATTGAGGCCGGGCACGCCGCTGTGGCGGTGGTGCCGCCGCAGACGAGCTGGCAATCGCTTCCATCCGGCGTCACCGGCGCGATCTTCACCGGCGGCGGCCCGTCGGTGTGGCAGGGACCGGCTCAGGGCGTCAGCGTCATCCAGGTCGCCGCGCACAGCCGCGACGGCCTACCGGTGCGAGCCTTTCTGCAATCGCTCGGCGCCGCCCGCATCTATCGCACCGACCGGCTCGGCACCGTCGAGCTGGTGGGAACGCCGCTTGGATTCCGACCCGTCAACTAGTGGTGCTGGGTCTTCATAATCGGTTCGAGTGCCGCGCCATCATCGACCGGGAGCCGGACCTACCATGACTGGTGGCCCTTCGCCTGCGAGGCTCCACGGCGCGAAGTTCAGCAATGCCGCAGCCCGTCGACGCGCTGGAGGCTCGGGGGCCACGCGTCAGCCGCGGCCGCGGTCGCGGGGCGTCTTTGCCACGGTTGTCATCCTTGTTGTTGGGGTTGACCAGTCCACGACGGCCGTCGCCCGTGCGGTGTTACCTCTCCACCAGATGGTGCCACTTATCGGTCCGTGGCTCGGCTTTCGGCGGACGAACTACCTTCCGGTAACCATCCCGGGACGCGAGGGTCTCGCCATCCTCGGAGGAATTGTCATCCTCGTTTGCTTATTTCTCCTGGTATCGCCCCTAGGCTTCCGTATCGAGACTCATCTTTCAGAGACCGCCTTCGTCCTTGGCGCCGCGTATCTCCTGCTGCGAGTCCTGACCGGAGACCTTCCTCGTGAACGCCTCGGTCCGGATCGTCCACGCGGCCACTCTGGCCGACGCTACCTGGTCGGTAGCCTGGCAGCCGTTGCCCGATCCACCCTCAGCTGGCAACGTGTGGTCGCCATCAGGAGCCCGGCGGCTGGAGGGCCGGCCGCACGGCCGCGCTGCGGCGCCAGAAGCGCGCCAGGTTCAGGCTGAACAGTGCCTCCCGAGCGGCCTTCCGTTCCTTGAGCGCCGCCGACACCCGATGGATCCGTTCGGCTTCGCGAACCGTGTCATGTACTTTCAACTGGGTCAGCAACTCTGGTCCGCTCATGCCGTACATCTGAAGTCCTCCCGCAGTGTTTAAACCGACGGCAGCAGCATATGGCCGAGCTCGCCACCATCGAGATGCCGCCCATCACGCGAAGGCTGTGTTGTTTGACACGATCCTTGACGCATAGTGACCCGAGCCTCATAGTCGGCCGGTAAGGAGCCAACAGTTCCGGGAGGGGAGATCGCCTCAGTCTGGGACCGGGTCTCGGAAGCGGTCGCGATCGCAAACTACCCATATGATGGCGCTCATGGACCCGGTCGCGGTCCTCGCCGAATCAACCCTCTTCAGGGCCGTGCCGCCGGCGGAGCTGGAGGCGCTGGCGCCGGCGGCGACGTCGCGGACCTTCAAGAAGGGGAACTACATTTTTCGGCAGGGCGACCTGGGCAACGCCCTGTACGTGGTCCGGCGGGGCCAGGTCAAGATCTCGCGGATGGGCCGGGGTGGGGAAGAGGCGGTCTTTGCCGTCCTGATGGCCGGTGACTCCTTCGGCGAGATCGCCCTGCTCTCCGGCGATGCGGAACGGACGGCCGACGCGCAAGCGATGGAGCTGACCGAATGCGTCAGCGTGGCCCGCGAGCCGTTCCTGGCGTTCCTCGACCGGCATCATGTGCAGCAGGTCGATGAGAGCCTGGCGGAGATCGCCTTCCTGGACATCGGGGGTCGGGTGGCTCGCAAGCTCCTCGACCTCGGTCAATCGCACGGCCACCAAACGGCCGACGGCATCCGCATCGACATGCGGCTGTCGCAACGCACGCTGGCCTCGATGGTGGCGGCCAGTCGTGAAAACGTGAATCGGGCGCTCCATCGGCTGGTCGTCCAGGGCAATATCCGGCAGGATGCCGGCTTGATCACGATTCTGCGGCCCGCCGAGCTCCGCAAGCGGGCCTAGCGTTGCCAAACGCACGTTCGAAGAAGACCTGCCTGGGTACTCGAGACCGTAAGCGAGCTGAGCCTCCGCCGTTGTAGAAGGCGACTACCCTCAAGGAGGACGAATCGTGCGAATAAGAGTGATCGTGTTGGGGGCCCTCGGGGCGCTGGCGCTAGCGACCCTTTCGGCCAACGCCGGGAATCAGGCGACCCCGCGAGTGCAAGGCAGCGTCGTGAGCCTGGTCGCAGCCACCACGACCGTGGTCAAAGCCGATCGAGATGCCGCGTCGGCCGCGACCCATGAAGAAACGACCCAGTCGGTCTCGAAGCCGGTGGTCGCGCTTAAGCCCGCCGCGCCCAAGATCACGGTGTCGGCCGCCTGCCAGCAGGCCATCAACAACCTGAGGGCGCTGCACCAGGCCGACCTGGCGAAGGACGCGGCCGAGCGGGCCGCAGCGCAGCAGCCACTCTTGGCAAGCGCGCTACGGGCGGCTCTGGCCGAAGACCTCGCCGAGGCGCAGCAGTGGCGCAACGCGCTGACCGCCGCGCGCACGGCGTGCGTCCCGCAGCCCAGCGCGGCATGCCAGGCCGCCATCGCCGCCCTGCAGGCGAAACTGGTCAGCCTGCGCACCGCCGTCGCGGCGGTCGTGACGGCTTGCGGCCAACGGGACTAAGTCTCGTCTACGACGAAGGGGCCCGGGCCACCGGGCCCTTTTCTATTTCCACCGTGGCGCGCTCGACGTCCGCTTCGGTGCGCAGGACGTGGACGGCGCTGAAGCCCTCCAGGTCCAACCGGTCGAGGTCGCGGCGCAGTTCGTCGCGCTGACGGCGGATGACCGCGGCGGGGATCGTCCGGGATCGGGCCGCGTTCCTGCGCAGGCAAAGGTCGAGTGGCAGGTCGAAGGCGATGGCGATGGTCGCGCGTCCGTAACGGCGAGCGTGGCCGAGCAATTCGGTGCGCCGCATCCAGTCCGTGTTGGTCGCATCGACCACGGCGGGCAACCCCGCCGCCAGCCGGGCGTCGAGCCATCGATGCAGCCGGCCGAAGGCCGCGGCGCTGGCCTGCTGGTCGCCCTCGTCGCCGGCGATCAGGCCGCGCAGCTGATCCGATGAGACGACGGCGTCGGCCGCGAAGTGCCGCGCGGCGAACGTCGATTTGCCCGACCCGGAGGCGCCGATCAGCAGGACGAGCGCGCCATCCGGAACGTTAATGGGAGCCGTGCCTCCGTGAAGCGGCAGGTCCACGGTTCCGGTGCGCACCGTCTCAGTGTATGGCGGCCCGGAAGCAAAAGAGAGCGGCCGGCGGGGGAATGCCGGCCGCTCAAACCGACTCGGACTCGACTAGCTGACGTTCTTCCGGGCCTGCGCCTTATTGGGAGCCGGCGTACCGACGACATGGACGAGGTTCTCCACGCCGTTGACGCCCGGGACCTTGAGCACGGCCTTCTCGACGGTCGAGATCTGAAACGCGTTGTCGACCTGGCCGCGAATCGTGACGATCCCGGAGGCGACGTCAAAATTGATCTGACCCTTCGGCAGGTCAGGATTGCGGAACACCTCGCTCTCGACCCGGTCGCGCAAGGTAAGGTCGTCGACCGGGCGTGCCCCCGATCGCAGGCTCACCATCCGCTTCGGAACGGCGCCGGCGTTCGAGGTGGTCTTCGCTCCCAGCTGGTTCAGCGCCCGCCATCCGCGACGGAGCCGGGCATTGGACCAATCGACGAACTGGGCGCGCCGTGCCCGTCCGCGCTGCGGATCGAAAAAGTAGACGGCGGCCGCACCGGCAAGGGCGCCGGTGATTGCCGTCAGCGGCGAGGGCCCACTCCGCTTGGGCAGGCGCGATCGCGCCGCCTTCGACTGCTTCCGAATCTGGGTGTTCAGCGAGTCTTCAGCCGAAGCGGCCAGCTCGCGAGCGGCGCTTCCGGCACCGCTCCCCAGCTCCTTGGCCGCCCGACCGACGCGGTCCGCGACATCATCGCGTACCTGTTTCAGGTCGATCTGCTTTAGGTCAAGCACCACGTGTCACTCCTTCGGTCACCTTCTCGGCGGTCTTGTTCTTGGTGGCCTGCACCAGGTTGCCGTGGCTGAGCACGCCGACCAGGCGTCCGTTCTCCACCACCGGCAGCCGGCGGATCTCCTGACGTTCCATCTTGCGGCCGGCTTCCTCGATGTCGTCCTCCGGACCGATGGTCGTCACCCGCGTGCTCATCAGGTGCTCGGCGGTCTCGTTGCGGGGGTCGTGGCCCTCCGCGATGCAGCTGATGACGATGTCGCGGTCGGTAATGACGCCGATCAGCACCTCGCCGTCGACCACCGGAATGAAGCCGGCGTCCTCTTGCTTCATCTGTCTGGCAACGTCGGCGACCTTGTCGCTCTTCTTCGCCCGCGCGATGGTCTTGGCCATGGCCTCTCGAACTTTCATGCGGGTACCTCCCCAAGGTTGCTTTTGCAGGTTCGATTGCTCAGTCTGAAATTATATCAAAATTTGATATTATCGTTAACACGATCAGGGAGGTGCTGAATATGGCTGAGCCTGAGGCGGAGTCGATTACCGGCGGTCCGACGCCCCCGCCACCGCTCGAGCCCTCGGACGTCGCCGACAAGCTGCGGGAGGAAGGACGGCACCGGCCGCTCCCGCAAAAAGCGAAGAAGGCGGTCGAGGAGCTCGACCGCGAAGTGTCCGGCGAGTACGAAGCGAAGCAGGAGCGCGAGGCTGGCCACTCGCCTCAGTCCGGCAGCCGGTCGGGCTAGGCGAAGAGCTTCTTCAGCTCGACCGACGCCACGGCTTTGAGCTGCGCCAGGGTGCATGACTTGGGCGACTTGTCGGGCCGCCAGCGCACGAAGCCGACGCCGTGGCGGAAGCGGTCGTTTTCGAGCCGGTCGAAGGCGACTTCGCAGACCAGCTCCGGGCGGACCGGTTCCCAGGCCAGGTCACGGTCCTGCGACCAGCGACTGGGCCCGCCCGGTGCCCGCCCACCTTCGAAGCTCGAACCGCCGCGGAGGGGCTCCAGCATGCCTACCAGCGCCTGTCGCTGCGCCGCATCGAAGCCCGAGGTGTGGCCAACATACTCCAGCGTCTTGCCGCGGTAGACGCCCAGCAAGAGCGAGCCGACCCGCTTGCCGTCGTTGCCCCAGCGAAAACCCCCCACCACACAGTCGGCGGTGCGCTGCTCTTTGACCTTGATCATGGCGCGCTCGCCCGGGTGATAGATGCCGTCCACCTTCTTGGCGACGATCCCGTCGAGGCCGGTGCCGCGATATTCCTTGAGCCAGCCGATGGCCAGCTCGCGGTCGCGGGTCACCGGGCTCAAGTAGATCGATTCCGGCTTGGGGCCGAGCAACTTCTCGAGTCGCTGGCGCCGCGCTTTGAGCGGCGTCGCGATCAGGCTCTCGTCGCCGTCGGCCAGCAGGTCGAAGGCGATGTACGTCGACGGCTGTTCGGCGGCGAGCATGTTGACCCGCGACGCGGCAGGGTGGATGCGCTGGGTCATGGCGTCGAAGTCGGTGCCGGCGCCGGTGAAGATCACGATTTCGCCGTCGAGCACCACCCGCTTCGGCTTGATCCGCTGCAGCGCCGGGACCAGTTCCGGAAAGTAGCGGGTCAGCGGTTTCTGGTTGCGGCTGTGGATCACTACCTCGTCGCCGTCTTTGAAGGCGACCGCGCGAAATCCATCCCACTTGGGCTCGTATTGCCAGCCATCGCCTCGGGGCAGCTCGCCCTGCACCTTCGCCTCCATCGGGGTGAATGGCGGCATGACGCCTAATTGCACGCCCCATATACTAAGTTCGTGCCTACCCCGCGACCTGTTCTCCATCTCCGCGACACCTTCGGGCGGATCGCGGACGACTTGCGGATCTCGGTGACGGACCGGTGCAACTTCCGGTGCGTGTACTGCATGCCGGCGGCCGGGCTTCCGTGGCTGGCGCGTGACGAGGTGCTCAGCTTCGAAGAG
>VBGO01000229.1 GCA_005882525.1 Chloroflexota bacterium | reverse complement strand
CTCATCCTGGTCCACGCCCGCAGCCTATGGCGGAACTCAAGCGGCGTCATCACGGAAATTACTGATTGCGAAGGTGGTCACCATGATCAGGGGTAGGGCGCTGGCACGGGAGCTGCTTCACGATCGTGGATCAGTCCCGGTCACCAGGCCATTCGAATGGGTGGTGGTCGGCCTCTGCACCTGGTTGATGGCGGGGGCCTACCTTGACGCCTGGGCCCATCGCCACGTGGCGAGCCTGGAGACTTTCATCACCCCGTGGCATGGCGTCCTCTACTCGGGGATGTTCGCGATCCTGTCCTTCCTCGGGGTGAACGCCCTGCGTAACCAGGCCCGCGCCCAGGAGCCCGATCGGATGTTGCCGACCGGGTACGGGCTCTCCCTTGTGGGTTGCGTCCTGTTTGGTATCGGCGGGGTGATCGACATGTTCTGGCATCTCCGCTTCGGCATCGAGGTCAGCCTCCAGGCGCTCGTCAGTCCACCGCACCTGCTCCTGATGCTGGCGCTCGGGCTGATCGTGACCGGGCCGCTGCGGGCCGCCTGGCGGCGCCCCGGAACGCGCGCCCCCTGGACAGCCGTCATTTCGGCCACCCTACTGCTCTCGATGTTCACCTTTTTCGATCAGTTCGACCAGCCACTCGTGAGCACCTGGGCAGCGACCCCCATCCTGCCGGCCACCATTAAATATGTGCAGGAGCTCGGCATCCTCGGCATTATGGTGCAGACCGCGCTGTTGACCGGCGTCGTCCTCTACCTGCTCAGCCGCTTCACGCTGCCGTTTGGCAGTATCACGCTGCTCGCGGGCCTGAATGGTGCGCTGCTCGGGTCACTGGAACAGAATTTCGACCTGATCCCGGTCGCCATCGTCGGGGGGCTGCTGGCCGACCTGGTGATGCTGTGGCTGAAGCCCGGGCCGCAGCGGATTACGGCACTCCGGGTCGCCTCCTTCATCGGCCCGGTGGGCGTCTCTTCGCTTTATCTGATTGCCCTCGAGTTGACCCGCGGCGTCGGGTGGCCCATCAATCTCTGGTTGGGCTCAATCGTTGTATCAGGCGGGATCGGTCTGTTGCTCAGCTACCTGGCCGTTCAGCCACCAAAGCCTCAGCAGATCTAGCTCATCTCCTGGGCTGTCACCCGCGTCTTGCGGAAGATTCGCCAGCAGTATGGAACAATCTTCGTTGCGGGCGTCTGCTGCATCCTTGGAGGCGGCTGGCTATGGGGGTCGACAAAGCAAACGATCTACAGGATCCGAGTTCGCGAGGACAGGCAGCTCTTGTCGCCTCGACGCTTACGCGTGTCGCTCCGATTGTGGACGAGCTAGAGCGCGTCTGGCCAACCCTGCGCATACCGACATCGGCGATTATTGACCAATACGTTCAAATCGCCCAGGAGCTAACCCCGAAGCACGTCGACTGGGAGGTCGAGAACCCACCGGAGCCACCAGAAAGTCTGCGCGACCTGGTCGATAGCTGCGTGGAGACCTTCGCGCTGGCGACGCCCGTGGTTGGCAGCAGCGATTACAGGGAATTGCTTCTTGCGGCTGAGGAATTGGTTGAGGCCTTGGATCACGCGGCCAGCTCAGGAACGGCAAATGACCACGGTGTCGCCATTGATTCTGGGATTTATGAGCTGGCGACTACAGAGCGCAACATAGCGCTCTCGCAGTGGGAGAGGATCTCCCGCGAAGCCGACGAGCGTCTCGCCAGACTTTTGCCCGAGCTGATTGAGGAATCGCATCGCATTGGCCTCGCTTACATGGAGACTTTTCGCAGTATCGGCCCTCTGAACGCGGCCAAAGCACGCGGCCCGACGTTGGCTTCCGGCACACGGCCAGCCCAGCTAATAGATGCCTTGAAGACTTTCTCCAAAGAGGATTGGGATGCCGTCGAGCCATGTGCACGCAAGCTCGATCGACCGAGCGCGCTCGCCGCCGGTCGCCAAGCCATGAAGGCAATCGGAATCGACGAGTCCCACGAACTCTTAGAGGGCGCAAGAGCAACAATTCCGTTCCCCGGTGAAACGGCCTGGGAACTTGTGGTTCGCGCCATCTTAGGTGCGGCCTCGTGGGACAGGCTCGACAATGAAGCGAGGCAGCTGGTGATGGAATGTCTTGTGCGACAGGAGCGGATAAAGCGGCTAGTTGATGCTTGGTGACGTAGCTGCTGACAGTCGTCGGGTTGTCAAGGAGTAATTCCACGCACTATGCAGATTTCAGTCCGTGCAGCTACCGGGGCAGTACCGAAGCGAAACGTGTTCAATATCGGCTTAGTTGAGCATGCCCAGAGTCATCCCTAGTGTCAAACTCATTCGAGACTACGCGCGGGCAGCGCGAGACCGCGGACATGCCCTGGAAGCTGGCGATTCTGACCGCGCCAATGTTCATTTCGATGCGCTGACCTCGATTTACAAGGAGCTCAAGCGGCGTGGTGGGCTCGAGGGACTTGCGGAGTTGGCGGGCGACTCCGACCCAAATCTCAGAGCGGCAGTTGCCTGGGCCCTGATCGAACAGGATCCGCAGTTGGCACGGCGACTTCTTGAGCAAGTTGCCACGTCCCCGGGTCTCCCCGGGTTCTCCGCGCAGATGACGCTGCGAGAGTGGGATAAGGATCGACTGAGGTTTCCAACTGAAGCGGAATGACTCAGGGAGTCGCTCATGGAGGACGCAACGTGATTCAGCGTGTGGTTGATGCGTTTGCAAAGGGGCTCGGAATGGTCAAGGAGTCGGGTTCTTGGTACCGGCACGCGGATAGCCTTGTCACGATTCTGAATCTGCAGAAGTCGCAATATGCGCCGCGCTATTACCTGAACATTGCGTTTTGGCTCATGGGACTCGGTTCCGAAGGCTTTCCGAAAGAGAATACGGCTCATGTGCGGATTCGTCTTGATGTCCTGTTGCCAGAGGCAGCAGACGAAATCACAAAGCTGCTGGATCTCGGCTCAGGCATAGGGGATGCGCAGCGAGAAGAAGGTCTACGCGCACTCCTCAACTCTCGTCTCCGGCCGATTCTCGATCGGACAACGACGGTGGAGGACCTTCGTCAACTCGAATTGACCGGGCTCCTTAAGGGCGCAGCCATACGGGTCGCCGCCCGGGAAATACTCGATCGAGCATCGGGTCGCCCGTGAGCCCAACCAATAAGAGCCTGAGACGTATCCTGCCTTGGTGGGAGTAACTGGGAATGAGCGAATGGACCGTTGAGCCATTCCGATCCCTTGGCAAGTTGCGGTTCGGCATGCGAAAAGGCGAGCCCGAGCGGGTGTTGGGCGAGCCACCCAAGGAATTCCAAAAGGGCTTCTCCAAAACTCTGACGGAAGCGTACAAGGGCGCAGGGTTGCACGTCTATTACGACGCAGATGGGACTGTGGAATTCATTGAAGCGTTTCCGCCGAGCCAGCCGACCTACCGAGGAATCGACCTCATGAAGCCTGAAGCAGACGAGGTTGTCGCTGACCTTGCCAAGCTCGGCCTGACGGTACGCAAAGACGGGCAAGGTGGCCTTTGGTTTGACGATCAGGGATTCTCGCTCTTTGCGCCGGACGGCAGGACCGAGGGGGTCTCCGTGTTCAGGCGCGGCTACGACACTGGAGCGTCCAAACAATGATCAGGAAGTAATTCAGTGTGAGCATGTGACGCTCGCCTCGAGGGCGATCCATTCGGACTGAGCGAGAATGGGCTATGGGGCCTCGCATCTACGTGGATCTGATGAAAACGGACGGAAAACGTCGGATCAGGCTAATCAGTGAAGGTACGCGCCGAGATTTGGCTGCGCAACACATCGAGCTGAGAGGCGGCCTAGCGTTGCGCCTGTACGCCGATGATGCAGGAACTAGTGGCAAAACTGATGATCTGGTCGTTGATGGGGTGGTGGAATTCAATTCCGAACTCGGAGAGTGGGTTGCCGCCATCGATTGGCAATCCCTAAGGCATCAATCCGATTCAGCGGCGGGGACCGAGAAAACATAGCAATATCGTTGGCGTGATGGGCGAGCCCGAGACAGACGGCTCAGGAAGCATTGTGGGAAGGTGGTTTGGCCGCGTTAATGACGAGCCGGTCGGACTGGAGTTCCTGCTGGACGGAAGACTCGCGTACGCAGTCCTATCGGGTGAGCGAGCGCAGACGATTCGGATGGCCTACCGAATCGACGCTGACCACATCATCACCGACCAGCCCAGCTCGCCTCACGAGGAACGTATGAGGTTTTGGCTTGAAGATCCCGACTGCCTAGTCGTGGAGTTTGGGGGCCTCGCGACCAGGTTTACACGCGGGTAGAACGACGGCGTCGTGTGTCTGCTGGTGAGAAGTGAGTAAAGAAAGCGCCTTGGCTGAATTGGCCGGATCACTTGAGGATCCAGCGATAGAGAAGGATGGCAACCTCCTCGCGGAATCGCTCCGCCAACGCGCTCGACGACTGCTGCAGTCCGATCGCAGCGGGCTTACAGCAGCGCTGCGCCAGTGGCTCGAGGTGCGCGATGACGTTCTCTCAATCCAGGCGGCAATTCTGATCGGTGACTTGCGATTATCCGAACTCCGGTCGGCACTGCACCAGGTGCGCAACGAAGTAGCCGCTGGCCGCGCCTTGCGCCCGACTTCGCTATGGCTGTTCGATACAGCCATCGCCACCCTGGCGAGTCCGAACGAGCTTGACCAAGGAGGGCCATAGGCCGGGTTCTGAAGCCGCAGTAACCTGCCGACGAGTGCCGGCGTTATTGAGGGCATCATGACCAGCAGAAAGGGGGTGCGCCGGGGGCATTGAGGGGGATCCTGCGTTCACATATTTCATCGAACTAACCATTCACGGCGCCTATTGTCGCCGCGGGAAAAGGAAACACACATGATCAAGCGATTTCTGCCCATCGCGGGCGTCTGCGGCCTGCTGTCGGTCGTGCTCGCCGGAACGGCGGCGGCCGGCGGTGGTGGCTATGGCGGTCCGGGTCACTTCCGCTTCAGCGACACAACCGCGTACGCGAACTTTGGCGACCCATCCGCCGCCTATTCCACCAGCGTGTATCTCGACCGGGGCCAGCTGAGCTTCAAGGCAAAGCGGGCACCCGGCGCGCCCGTCATTCAGAAATTCGGAACCGTCCTCAACGTCAGCGAATACTCCGGGACCACCTCTGAGTACGGCTGCTGGATCATCCCCGATTCGGCCTTCGTGGTGGCGAGCGACCTGTCGGGGGCGAGCGTCAGTGTGCACGCCACCGCCGATATGCAGTGTCCCGGATACTTCGTCAGCGGCGCCACGGGCGGAAAGCCCGGCCTGCAGAGCTCGATCGGTTACGGTGGCGGCGGCGGCGAACCACCGACCCCGATCACCGATATCGTGGTCAACCTGACCTGGGCCGGCAATGGCGGCCTCTGGAAGAACAGCAACTCGGGCACCAGCAAGTGCGGCTCGTACACGGCGAACTTCCACGGCACCTTCGACTATGAGTACGCGACGGCGACCGGCACCGTCGGCGATGTCAGCGGCTCGAGCGACCCATTCGCGCAAGTCGGGCAGAGCACCCAGGACAGCAACTCGAGCAGCGTGCCCAGCGGCGCCTGCAACCCGTTCGGCTTCTAGGTCTCACCTCACCCACTCTCCCCCGCTCGCGGGGGAGGGTCGGGGTGGGGATCCCACGCTGCCCTCCACCGAACCGCAGGGAAAGAAAGTTGAACGCAAAGCGCCAGCCGGGTGCGGTTCCGCTGCATGATAGGGCTGATGAAGATCGGGCTCAGCCTCGCGGACTTCACCTGGCCGAGCGGGCCGGTCAAGCTCGGCGACACCATCAAAGCGATCGCCACCACGGCCGACCAGGCCGGCTTCGAGTCCATCTGGGTGATGGATCACTTCTGGCAGATCCGCATGAACGGCCCCGAACACCACGACATGCTCGAGGGCTACAGCGCCCTCAGCTACATGGCTGGGGTCACCTCGCGCGTGAAGCTGGGCACCATGGTGACCGGCGCGGTCTATCGCTACCCGGGCATCCTGGCAAAGACCGTGACCACGCTCGACGTGCTCTCCGGCGGCCGCGCCTGGCTCGGCATCGGGGCGGCCTGGAACGAAGCCGAGAGCCGCGGCCTCGGCATCCCATTCCCACCGATCAAGGAGCGGTTTGAGCGCCTGGAGGAAACGCTCCAGATCTGCCTCGCGATGTGGGAAGGCAAGCGAGGAAGCGAGCAGCCGCTTCCTGGAAAGCACTATCAGCCGCAGCGGCTCCTCAACTCGCCGCAATCCCTCACCCGCCCGCATCCACCGATCCTGATCGGCGGAGGCGGCGAAAAGAAAACCCTGCGCCTGGTCGCGCAGTATGCCGACGCCTGCAACCTCTTCCCCACGCCCGAACTCCCACGCAAGCTCGACATCCTGCGCGAGCACTGCAAGGCGGTCGGCCGCAACTACGACGACATCGAAAAGACGGCCATGTTCCACTTCGACGTCGGTGACAACGGTGAAAACATCGGCAAGGTCATCGGCGGCCTCAAATGGCTTGCCGGGATGGGCATCCAAACCGTGATCGGCGGCGTCCCCCACGTCGACCGCATCAAGCCGCTCGAGATCGTAGGGGAAAAGCTCATCCCTGCGGTGGCCGGCCTCGAGCCCGCGACCGCCGGTTCGGCTCGCTAGGAACCGCCTGACCTAACTCTGCTTGGCCTTCTCCTGCGAGGCGCCGACCGGATTGGCTTCCTGGGCGGCCGGGTTTGCCTCGAAGATCCCAAAAACGTTGCCTTCCGTGTCGCGGCAGTAGGCGAAGTAGCCCTGGCCGGGAACGGCGTTCTTTT
>VBGO01000228.1 GCA_005882525.1 Chloroflexota bacterium | reverse complement strand
CATCGGATCGCCTGCGCCCTGGTCGGCGGGGCGCTGCTGGTGCTCTCAACCTTCTTGTTGCCGCTCTACCTGACGGCCTGGGCGATCGTCGGCTTCGGGTTGCTACGCGCGATCGGTGGCCCACTGCACGGGAACGCCCTGGCGCCGGTGGCGTTGCAGGTGATCGACCGCGATCCGGCGCCCCAGGCGATGCGCTACGACTACATCGTCCACCAGGAGCTGTGCCTGGGGATCGGCCGGGTGGTCAGCATCGGCGCCTTTCTGCTACTCGCCGCGCCCATCAACCAGATGCTGCTCGCCCGGATCGTCGTGGTGGTGGCGGGGGCTGCCCCCCTCCTGATCTGGGCAGCCTTTGCCCGAATTCCGCAAGCGGCGGCGGTGGCGGACGCAGAGAACCGCGTCCTGCCGGCGGCGGCGTAACGGCTCGGGCACAACTCTCGATGGGTTGAACTCGGGCCGGCCGCCTGTAACACGGCCTGAAACGGTTGCGTACGTTTAGTGATATAGGGGGCTATCCAGCCGGATGGCCCCGGAGCACAAAGCATGGGTCATTGGTTGCGTCAGCAGGCGATGCGTAAGGGCCAGTCGATGGTCGAGTACGCGATCATCCTGGTGCTGGTCGCCTGCGTCTGCATCGGCGTGCTCGCCGTCACCGGCAACCAGGTCACGGCGACCTTCCAGGACATCGAGGAGACGCTCATGAACCCCGACGACACCGGTGGGACCGCCGTCTACACCTGCCCGGACGGAAACCCGGCGGTCCTCCACGGTCACAAGTACCACTGCCACTAAGTGATCCGCCCTCGGTTCAGGCGCGGCCAACCCGGCCCGGGGTGGTGGAGCGAAAGAGACTCGAACTCTCGACCTCCGCAATGCGAGTGCGGCGCTCTGCCAGCTGAGCTATCGCCCCAGGTCGGGATTATAAGTTCTGGGCCGGGAATGCTCCCAGGCTGGGTTGTACTCAAACGCTCTTGTTTTGTTTTCATGACGGCCGCATAGACTAAGCCTATGGCGCAATTCCGGCCAGACCAGCCGCCACAACTCCCCAAGCCGCCGCAAACCCCGCGCCAGCCGGGTTCCTGGCTGCGCCTGGCGCTGCTCGCCGGGCTGAGCCTCTACATCGTGATCTTGCTGTCCCCCTTCTTGAGCCGCCTCGGCGGCCCGGCCCGGGTGGAGCTCACCTATTCCCAGCTGGTCAGCCAGGTCGAGAAGGGCAACGTCTCCGATATCACGATCCAGGGCCAGACCGCCCAGGGTGACCTCAAGTCCCAGGCCACCTACAACGGGGTGACCAATACCCAGTTCACGGCGACCGTTCCCGACAACGTCGGACTGACCGACCCGACCTTCCTGCCCTTGCTCAAGAGCAACAACGTCGATACGACGGTCAAGCCCGACACCGGCGGCATCGGCAGCCTGCTGATCAGCCTCCTGCCGTTCCTGGTGCTGATCGCGATCTGGATCTGGTTCGTCCGGCGCAGCGGCCAGGCGGCGCAGGGGATCTTCTCCTTCGGGCGCAGCCGGGCCCGCTTGCAGGAGCCGGGGACGCCCAAGACGACATTTAATGATGTCGCCGGCGTCGAGCAGGCGCAGTTCGAGCTGCAGGAGATGGTGGACTTCCTGCGCGATCCGGCCAAGTTCCAGAAGCTCGGCGGCCGGATGCCGAAAGGCGTGCTCCTGATCGGGCCGCCCGGGACCGGCAAGACGCTGCTGGCTCGGGCGATCGCCGGCGAGGCGGCCGTGCCCTTCTTCAGCATCTCGGCGTCCGAGTTCGTCGAGATGTTCGTCGGCGTCGGTGCCTCGCGAGTCCGCAGCCTCTTCGAAGACGCCAAGAAGCACTCGCCCTCGGTGATCTTCGTCGACGAGCTCGATGCCGTCGGCCGCCAGCGCGGCGCCGGCCTTGGCGGCGGCAACGACGAGCGGGAGCAAACCCTGAATCAGTTGCTGGTCGAGATGGACGGCTTCGATCAACGCGAGGCCGTCGTCGTGGTCGCTGCCTCGAACCGTGCCGACGTGCTCGATCCCGCCTTGCTCCGCCCCGGTCGCTTCGACCGTCGCGTGGTCGTCGACCGTCCCGACCGTCGCGGTCGCGCCGCGATCCTCAAAGTCCATACCCGCAGCGTGCCACTGGCGCCCGACGTCGACCTTGACATCATCGCCCGCTCGACGCCCGGGCTCGTGGGCGCGGACCTCGCCAACCTGGTGAACGAGGCGGCGCTGCATGCCTCGCGTACCAACCGGACCACGGTCGCGATGCAGGACTTCGAAGAGTCGTTCGACCGCGTCGTGCTGGGGTCGGAACGCAAGATCTACCTGAGCGAGTCGGAGCGGCGCGTCATCGCCTACCACGAATCGGGGCATGCGCTGGTCGCCTGGTACCAGCCCCAGTCGGACCCGGTCCACAAGATCACGATCGTCCCGCGTGGGCAGGCGTTGGGGGTCACCCAGTCGATTCCGACCGATGACCGTCACAACCTCTCCGAAGAGTATTTGCAGGCGCGGATCGCGATGGCGCTCGGTGGACGCGCCGCCGAACAGCTGGCCCTGGGCTCGATCACGACCGGTGCGCAGAACGACCTGGAGACCGCGACCGAGATCGCCCGCCGGATGGTCGTTAGCTGGGGCATGAGCCAGAAGATGGGTCTCTTCTCCTTCGACGATTCGCCGCAGGCCGTCTTTTTGGGCCGTGAGCTGGCGGGCAACCCGCATATCAGCCAGCGCACGGCAGCCATCATCGACGAGGAAGTGACCCGGCTGCTCAACGACGCCTACGAGACGGCCGAGCGCATCCTGACCGCGAACCGCGCCAGGCTGGACACGCTCGCCACCGCCCTGCTCCAGGAGGAAGTCCTGGACGAGGACCAGATCGCACGACTGATCGGGCCGCGGGCGCTGGAAGGTGGGATCGCGGTGCCGAAGCCGTTCCGGCCGGCGGTCACCGATGCGGGGGCGCAGGTCTAAGAGATGGCCGACGCAACGGAAGAGCAGACCCCCCACCCCGACCCGGAACGTCTCAAACGCTCGCATGGCACTGAAGCGCCCGCGCAAGAGAGGAGGGAGCGTTCCGCTGACCTGCGGCGACTTCCCCTGGTCCCGCTGCGGGACGACGTGGTCTTTCCCAAGCTGATCGTGCCGCTGTCGGTCGGCCGGCGGACCTCGATCGCGGCCATCACGGCCGCCATGGACCGCGACAAGCAGGTGCTGCTGGTCGCGCAGAAAGATCCGCAGATCGACGACACAGTCGAAAAGGATCTCTATTCGATCGGCGCAATCGCGGAAATCAACGGCATGCGGCAGACCCCCGCCGGCGTCCAGATGCTGGTGGCGGGCGTGCAGCGGGCCCGGATCCTGGGCTTTACCCAGTTCAAGCCGTTCATCGAGGTCGAAATCGAGGTGATGGGCGACCAGGTGGGGGAGGGCCTCGAGATGGAGGCCCACATGCGCTCGGTCAAGAGCCTCTACGAGAAATACGTCGAGTCCGGCGCCGCGGTGGCGCCCGAGGTGGCGGCCACCGTGTCGAAAACCGATGACCCGGTCTACCTGGCCGATCTGGTTTCGGCGGCGCCCGATCAGACGCTGGAGCAGAAGCAGCACTTGCTGGAGACGCCCAACGTGCTCGAGCGGCTGCGCCTGCTGGCCCTCTTTTTGAGCAAGCAGGTCGAGATCCTGGAGCTCAAGGCCAAGATCCAGAACGAGGTCCAGAGTACGATCGGCAAGCTCCAGCGGGATCAGATCCTGCGCGAGCAGCTCAAAGCCATTCGCAAAGAGCTCGGCGAAGACGAAGAAGGCGCCGAGCTGCATAACCTACGCGAAAAGATTGAAGCCGCCGGCATGCCGGATGCCGTGAAGGAGCGCGCCTTGAAAGAGGTCGACCGGATGCAGAGCATCCCGGTTGCCTCACCCGAGGTGGGCATCATCCGGACCTATGTCGATTGGCTGATTGCCCTCCCCTGGGGTGGCCCGGTCGCCGAGACCTGGGACATCAAGCTGGCGGCCAAGGTCCTGGACGAAGACCACTACGGCGTCGAAAAAATCAAGGAACGGATCCTCGAGTACATGGCCGTCCGGCAGCGCTCGCAGAGCCTGCGGTCGCCCATCCTGTGCTTCGTCGGTCCGCCCGGCGTCGGCAAGACCAGCCTTGGCAAGTCGATCGCCCGGGCCCTGGGGCGCAAGTTCGTGCGGCTCTCGCTCGGCGGCATCCACGACGAGGCCGAGATCCGCGGTCACCGGAGAACCTACATCGGCGCCATGCCGGGACGAATCCTCCAACAAATGAAAGTCGCGGGGGCGCGCAACCCGGTCTTCATGCTCGACGAGATCGACAAGGTGGGCGCCGACTGGCGCGGCGATCCGTCCTCCGCGCTGCTCGAGGTGCTCGATCCCGAGCAGAACAAGGACTTCTCCGACCACTACCTGGAAGTGCCCTACGACCTGTCGCAGGTGCTGTTCATCACCACCGGCAACGTCGTCGACACGATCATTCCGCCACTCCGCGATCGGATGGAGATCATCCGGCTCCCCGGTTACACCGAAGACGAGAAGATGCATATCGCACAGCAATTCCTGGTGCCGCGGCAGCTGCGCGAACATGGCCTCACAGAGGAGAACCTGGCGCTACCGCAGGCCAGCTTGCGGCTGCTGATTCGCGAGTATACGCACGAAGCCGGGGTGCGCAACCTGGAGCGCGAGATCGCGAACATCGCGCGCAAGATTCCCCGGCGCATCGCCGAGGGCGAGACCGAAAAAGTCACGGTGGAGCCCAGCGACCTGATGGCCTACCTCGGACCGCCGCGCTTCGAGTTCGGGGTCGCCGAGCTGGAGGACCAGGTCGGCGCCGTCACCGGCGTGGCCGTCAACGAGTACGGCGGCGACGTGATGACGGTCGAGGCGATTTTGATGCAGGGCCGTGGCGAGTTCTCGCTGACAGGGCAGATCGGCAAGGTCATGGAAGAGTCAGCCCGGGCGGCGGTCAGCTACGCCCGCTCCCACGCGCTGGAACTGGGCCTCAAACCGGGCTTCTTCGAGGACCATTTCTTTCACATCCACGTCCCGGCGGGCGCCATCCCCAAAGACGGCCCATCAGCCGGGATCACGATGGCGACGGCCGTCGTCTCGGTCCTCACCGACCGGCCGGTTCGGCGGGACGTGGCGATGACCGGCGAAATCACGCTCCGAGGCAAGGTCCTGCCGATCGGCGGCCTCAAGGAAAAGTTGCTGGCCGCGCA
>VBGO01000227.1 GCA_005882525.1 Chloroflexota bacterium | reverse complement strand
AATTTCCGCAGTCGGCCTGGTGCGCCTTTGCGCTGGCCGTGAACATATGAACGCCGTCGATGAAGATGGGCACGAGGACCGTGTGGTCGGCAGTGTGGGTGTTGCCGAGGTAAGGATCGTTGTGCAGGAAGGCGTCGCCCTCCGCCATGTCTCGGTGGTATTCGCGCATGTAGGGTGTCTGCAGTCCGGTCCCCAGCAGGTGAACCTGCAGCCCTTCGGCGGTAGCCAGCAACTGGTCGTGCGACGTCAGGATCCCGCAGGAAAAGTCGCGGGCCATGTTCAACACCGCGGACCGGCCGCTCCGGAACAGGGTGTTGGTCATCTCTCGGACGATCGTGTCAAACCGGTTTGCGATGACCGCCAGGAGGACAGGGTCAAAGGCCTCACCCTGACCGACGCTGTCTGTGCGTTCTTCGACCTTCATCACTCAACCTCGACCAGATAATTTCCGAGCTCCGTCACGCGGACGGCCGAGTCGGGATAGACGACGATCGTCGTCGTCGGTTCCTCAATCACGGCCGGGCCGTGCACCACCGTGCCGGCCGCCAAGGCAGCGCCCATCTGCACATCGATGCGCTGCTCGCCGGTGGCGGGAAAATACGCCGACCGCGTGTGGCGGGCCTCTCCATTGACGGGCGCTCCTCGCTTGCGAAGGGGTGGTTTGTCGAGTGCGGCCGTCAATCTTCCCCTCCAGTAAATGCACTCGACTGTCTGACCCGGATCGGTGATTGCAAAGACCCGCTGGTGTGACTTGTGAAATTCATCGACGATCGACGCAACGTCATCGGCGCCTGCAACCTGATCACCTTTCATCAGTAGCTCCAACTCCCAGGCTTGATTGGCATAGCGTGCCTCGACGAAGTAGTCCTTTCGAAAGGTGCTGAAGCTTCGCTGCCTGAGGCCCGAGGCGAAGTCCTCCATCCTCGTATCGAGGTCGCGGAGGACCGAGTTGACACCGGCGTAGTCGAAGTCGCGGGAGTCTGTGAACTTGCTGGCGCTGAACTCCGCGACAATGTCGGAGTACTGAGCGCCGCACGCGCTGAGAGTTGCTGCCGTTCGCGGAATGAGCACGCGTCGGCAGCCGAGTTCCCTGGCGATGGGGATGATGTTCATCCCTGCCGCTCCGCCGCCGGCGACCAGGAAGCTTTCCCGCGGGTCCACGCCCTCGTCGACAGTGATCTCTTTTATCGCGCCCACCATCAGCTCGTTGGCCACGGCGAGAATTCCGTACGCGGTGGCCAGAGGCGGTTGGTCGAGTGCGCGAGCGATCTCGCCTACCACCTTGCGGGCGGCGTCAGGGTCCAACTTCATTCGCCCGCCCAGGAAGTAGTCGGGATCGAGGTAGCCGAGCACCACGGCCGCATCGGTGACCGTGCAGAGCGTCCCTCCCCGGCCGTAGCACGCCGGCCCCGGCTCTGCCCCAGCGCTCCGCGGGCCGACGCGAAGGAGGCCTCCCGAGTCGATCCACACTATTGAGCCGCCGCCGGCTCCGATGCTGCGAGCATCGACCGAGGACATGCCTGTCAGGTGGCCGGTGAACTGCTCCCCCAGCCAAGTCTCCCTCGTGAAGACGACTCGCCCGTCACGAACGAGGCTGACATCGAAGCTCGTTCCGCCTGTGTCGCACACGATGACTTGACCCGATCCGGCCTCGCTCTCCGCATACGTCTTGCCGCCGGTGGGAGCCAGCGACGGTCCTGACTTGACGGCGTAGATGGGGCGGCGCATCAAGTCGTCCATGTGCATGACGCCGCCGAAAGAGGTCGCCGCAACCAGTTCGCCGCCGAACCCGGACTTGGCAAGCCCCCCTTCGATGTCTCGCAGGTGATGTTGCATCAGCGGTTTGAGCGAGGCGTCGATGGCCGTGGATGACGTGCGGCGGTACTCCCGAATGATCGGGTTGATCAGATGCGACAGTGTGAAGGCGATCCCGGGGAGATGCTGCTCGATGAGCTTGCCAACCGCGAGCTCGTGAAGCGGGTTCACGATCGCCCAAAGGAAGCTCACAGCGATCGCCTCGACCTCCAATGCGCGCAGCGTAACCAGAACTTGTTGGACCCGGTCCTCGTCGAGAGGGGTGTAGACGAGACCTTCGGAGTCGACCCGTTCGGGTATCTCGAAGGTCAGGTGGCGCGGCACGTAGGGCTCGGGATTCTCCTTCGCGAAGTTGAAAGGGTCGAGCCGGCCCCCTTCTCGGCGCACCAGGATGTCGGGAAAGCCCTCGGTCACCAGCAGTGCCGTACGTGCGGTCCGGCCCTCCAGGATGGCGTTCGTCGCCTGCGTGGTGCTGTAGACAAACAGGTCACTCGACTGCAGCAGAGCGCGGGTATCGAATCCGATTTCAGATGCCGCAACGGTGACAGCGCTCGTCAAGCCGTCATAGAGACGCTCCGGGGTGGTGAGAGCTTTGCCGAGGTAGAGGTTGCCCTGCTCGTCCGCCACGACGGCGTCGGTGAATGTCCCCCCGACGTCGCATGTGATGCGATATCTCATTGCGATTAGATGCCTTCTACCTCACGATAACCTTCACCACCATCGCGATGCTCGTGATCGGTGGAATGAACAGCCTAAGCGGTGCGGTGATGGGAACTGTGGTCATGTCCGCGCTGTCTGTCGCCCTTCGCAACGTCGAGAGCGGCGCTGCGTTCGGACCTGCACTGATCCCGCCAAGGCCCCATCTGCCCGAGGTCGGCCCTGCCTTCGTGATGGTTGCGATCCTACTCCTGCGGCCGCCGGGCTGACACGCGGCCAAGAGGTAGCATCACCCGGACCAAACCTGCGCAGATTCGTTCGCAGACCACCGACCTCGGTAGAGCCAACGCATGAAGGAGACCAATGAGCGAAATCAAGTTTCCTAGCCAGCCAACCTCGGCCGACCAGGTTCTCGACTCGATCACCGAGATGCAGAAAGGTGACGCCGACTGGCGCCGTGGGCGGTTGTTCTCGTTGATCTATCACGCCGAATCGGAGCTGGAGGAGGTCGCCAAGGCCGCCTACATGTCGTGCTTCTCGCTCAACGCACTCAGTCACGGTGCGTTTCCAAGCCTGGCCCGAATGGAGGCTGACGTCGTCGGCATGACCGCTGATCTGCTCGGGTCGCCTGGAGCTCCGGGAAACCTGACATCAGGCGGCTCCGAGAGCAACTTCCTCGCGCTCAAGACCGCGCGGGATCGGGCGCGAGAGGTCTTGCCCCAAATTAAGGCTCCAGAGGTGATCGTCCCTTGGTCGGGACATCCCAGCCTGTCCAAGGCCGCCGGCTATCTGGGCATCAAGGTGGTCAGGGCGGAGCTGGATTCGGATCAGAGAGCTCTCGTAGCGTCGGTCGTCGAGTCGATCACCCCCAACACGATCCTGATCGTCGCCTCGGCTCCCTCCTGGCCGCATGGAGAGGTCGATCCGGTGGCCGAGCTTGCGAGGCTTGCGCTGAGCAGGAACCTGATGCTGCACTTCGATGCCTGCGTGGGCGGATTTGTGCTGCCGTTCGCGAGGCGCTTGGGACGGCCGGTTCCCGACTTCGATCTTTCTGTCGACGGAGTGACATCGATCTCAGCCGACGTCCACAAGTTCGGCTACTCGTCGAAGGGCGCGTCCGTCATCCTCTACAAGACGCACGACATCTACGCTTTCCAGCCGTTCGATTTCGAGGACTGGACGGGCGGCAACTACACCGTGTCAACCGTGCTCGGGTCGCGTGCAGGCGGCGCGGTCGCGGCCGCGTGGGCAACCATTCACTACCTCGGGCTGCCTGGCTACCTCGAGCTGACCAGGCGATGCCTTGCCGCCACTCAGGGATTCATGGATGCTGTCACCGCGGTCGAAGGGGCATCCGCAGTACAACCTGTTTGCGTTCGGCTCCCGCGACCTGGACATCAGGGCGGTCTACGTAGGGTTGGAGGAGGCCGGCTGGCATCCGCTGCTGCAGGGAAACCCTCCAAGTTCCCTGCACCTGACCATCACCCCGAGTCACGATCGGGCCGTGGGCGAGTTCGGGCGCGACCCGCAGGAGGTGGCCAACCGGGTGCGACGCGGAGAGATCAGCGCCGAGGGCGTTCACGCACGCTACAACTGACGCCTTCCCGCCTAAACAGAAGGGGAATGTCTAAACCTTGGGCGCGCCTGGCTCAGCCAGCACGTAGTGCCACACCTTGCTCACGATCTTCCACTGCCCGTCGACCCGAAGGAATGTCAGATCGTCCGTGAACATTTTCGGTAGGACGGCATCCTGAACCCGGACGTGCGCGGTCGTCGGAGTCGCGACCTCGATCGACAGCACTCGATCGTGGCGGGGATCGTTGCGGCTGGCGGGTGACGGCCGGTTCCGAACGATGTCCATGTAGGTGGGCAGGTCGAGCTCGACCATTGGCTCGTCGGTGGCGCTGAAAAGGCGCACCCGAGGGTGCATCACCTTCGCAAAGAGCTCGGCGTCGCCCTCATACAGGGCGTCGAAATACCAGTGCACGGCCTCGATCAGCTCATCCAGGGGCTGGGTGCCTTCAGCCTGCGTCATCACGCTTTCGGAAACGAATGGCTGCCTGCCGCATCCAGCTCTTCGTCGGCGACCTCGAGTCCATGGTCGAGCGCGCTGAGAAGCTGCTCGAGGTCGGTCTCGGGGATGATCAGCGCCGGCGCCAGGAACAGCGATGTCTGCTCGCCGCTCGTGCCGATCGCCGCACCGGCTTCGAGCGCTCGACGCGTACCAGCTCCGCCAGTCGGGTCCGTGAAGCTCGATGGTCCAGTGCAGCCCCCGGCCGTCGACACGGGCGACGCTCGGATGCCTCTCGGCAATGTCTAGAAGACGCTTCTCCATAAACCCGTCGAGGGCGGCGACACGTTCCACCAGCCCGTCCCGTTCGATCACCCGAACTAGGGCGCGAAGCGTGGCGACCATCAAGGGATGGCCGCGAAACGTGCTGAAGGTCTGCCACGTCTTGTCCTCGAGCTGGTCCACCAGCCGCTGCGACAGGATCACCGCGCCTGCCGGCGCAGCCCCGCCGCTAAGCGGCTTGCCCAGCGTGACAATGTCCGGCCGGCTCTGGGCACCCTGGAAGTCGAACCACCGGCCGGTCCTTCCGAACCCGGTGACGACCTCATCCGCGATCCAAAGCGCACCGGCGCTCTTCGCTGCCTGCGCCACTCGATCCTGGTACGCAGGGTCGTAGTAGATGCCCCCCTGCGTGTAATCCACGATGACGGCCGCAGCGTCCGCCAGGAGATGCTCGGCCCCGGCGAGGCGCTCCGCGAGTGGCGCCGCTTTCTGGCCGCCATACCGGGCACCCACCGGCGCCGGGAGAACCTTGACCTCGGCAGTCCGCGGCACGGGCATGGTTCCGCCGCTATGGATGGCGAGCCCGCCGTGCCAGT
>VBGO01000242.1 GCA_005882525.1 Chloroflexota bacterium | reverse complement strand
AATCTTGCCCGCCTCGAAGATGCTCCAGCGGAGCGCGAGGGACCCGGCCATCGTGCCCAGAGCGGCCGCCGTCGACAACAATCGCAGCAGCCGGCCGTGGCGCCGGCCCGCCAATCCGTGGAGTATGAGGGGCAGCAGGGTACCCGCGCCCACCGCCCCCAACCAGAACGGCGCCGCCAACGGACCGATCATGAGGGGGCGCGCGGTCTTGCCGGACTGCAGCAGGTAGCCGGTCAGCACCGCCGCCTCTCCGAGCGACGCGGCAGACTCGATGACGGCGAGCCGGTGCAGGGCAGCATCTGGGGCCCCTCGCCGTGCCGCGGCGAGCGAAACCGCGGCAGACCCGCTCGACATAGCGGAGGCCATGAACACGCCGCCCAGCAGCCGGCTCTTGGCCCAGAGCGGCACGTTAGTCGCGGCCAGTAGCACGCCGCTATAGCCGGCCAGCACCAGCCCCAGCAGGGTGCCGGACAGCTCGACGAGCGGTTTGGGAAGCAGCCGGGTGAGCGATCCGAGCGGGCCGCGCAGGAAGCCGGTGTCGGCCGCATGGGACGCCGCCCTCAAGAACGCGAGCGGCGTGAAGCCCGTCAACGTCCAGGCACCGAGGTTCATCGGCGACAGCGGCTTGAATACACGGAGCATGTGATGGAATCGATCGGCTCGGCCGAGGTCGGCGATCAGCAGCGGGGCACAGGGAACCGCGGCGGCGGCCGCGACGTAGAAGCCGTCGGCGGCGACGCGTCGGTCGTCCACTGAGCCGAAGCGTTGGGCCAGCGAGGCCGTGACGTAGGCGCCGGCCGCCATCCCACCAAGCCAGAAGTATGCCGGCACCTCCCAGGTCCACACCGGACGGCGCACCACCGGGTAGTCGTAGTAGCCTCCACCCCGACCCTCCGGCGCCGGCGGGGGAGGCAGATTGCCAGGACGTTCGATCATCGCCGGCCGCCGAAGACCAGCGCCGCGACCAATGCGAACCCGGCGCCAACGGCCGCGCTCCATCCGTACCGCTCCGCCATCGTCTTTCGGGGCAATCGGGGGACTTCGGGCAGGTTGTAGGTTTGCGGCTTGTCGAGCAGCAGAAAGAACGCGTGGAGTGGACCGACCTCTGCGGCTTCTTTCCCCTCCGGCATGCCGTACAATTCCGCCTTCGTCTCGCCGCGCGCCCTCAGCTCCCCGAGACGGCGGCGCGCGCGCTCCTGGAGCTCCTCGACGTCGCCGAACTGGATCGATGCCGTGGGGCACGACTTGGCGCAGGCCGGCGTCAGGTCATCTTTCAATCGGTCGTAGCAGAGGGTGCACTTGTGTGCCGTCCCCGCCTCGAATTGGCCGTGCTTAGGCGCGCGGTCGATCACCCCGAAGGGGCAGGCCGGCACGCAGAACCCGCAGCCGTTGCAAATATCCTGCTGGACGTAGACGGTGCCGTACTCCGTCCGGATCAGGGCTCCCGTGGGGCACGCCTCGAGGCAGGCGGCGTTGGCGCAGTGCTTGCAGACGTCCGACATCATCAGCCAGCGCTGATCCTGGCGGCTCCCATTGGCCTTCGCCTGTTCGATGAACTGGACGTGGCGCCAGGTAGTGGCCCCCAGGGTGCCGGTGTTGTCGTAGCTGTTGCCGGTCATCTTAAAACCATCGGCGGGCAACTGGTTCCACTGCTTGCACGCCACCTCGCAGGCCTTGCAGCCAATGCAGAGGCTGGTGTCGGTGAAGAAGCCTTTGGCTCGCTTCGGTGGCGGCGGCGGCTCGACATTCATCAGTCGCTTGTAGGCGTCGATCACCGCAGGCGGCCCTTTCGGATGTTGCACGTGAAGGCCTTGTCCTCCTGGATGTAAATATTCGGTTCCTCGCTGAGCGGAACCAGGTCGTTGGCCATGGCCCCCGTGACCAGGCCCTTGTAACCCCAGTGGTAGGGCAGCCCGACTTCATGGATCACGCCCCCGTTGTGCCGGAAGGGGCGCATCCGCCTCGTGACAAGGGCCCGGCACGCGATCTGATTGCGCGGGCTGGACACCACCACCCAGTCCATGTTCCTGATGCCCTTTTCCTTTGCCAGCTCGGGGCTGATCTCCGCGAACATTTCGGGCATCAGCTCACTGAGCCATCCGATCCAGCGAGACATGGCGCCCGAGGTGTACTGCTCGGTCACCCGGTAGGTGGTGACCACGTAGGGATACTGCGGGTCGCCGGGCGGGCTGATCGGATTGTCCTTGCGGGGGAAGCGTTTGGCCACCGGACTGTCCTGCTGCGGGTAGAGCGCGTTGCGGACCGGCGACTCCAGGGGTTCGTAGTGGGTGGGCAGCGGGCCGTCCTTCAGTCCGCTCGGGGCAAAGAGCCAGCCGCGACCGTCGGCTTTGAGCGTGAACGGATCGGAGCCGGAGTGGAGGTCGACGCCGGCGCCATCGGGTTTCGGGCGCGTACCGGGAGCCTTGGTCGGCGGGAAGTCCGGCCGGTCGAACCCCGTCCATTTCCGTTGCGCGGCATCCCACCAGATGTATTTCTTCCGCTCGGACCACGGTTTGCCCTTCGGGTCGGCCGACGCGCGGTTGTAGAGCATGCGGCGGTTGCCCGGCCAGCTAAATCCCCACTCCGGGCTCACCCACCCATCGCCCTTCACCCGCCGCCGCGCCATGTTCTGGCCTTCCTGCGGGTAGACCCCCGAGTAGATCCAGACACCGCAGGCGGTCGATCCGTCGTCTTTGAGGGCCTCGAAGTCGGGCAGCAGCTTGCGATCCGCGACGGTGAAGCCGTTCATTTCTCTCAAAACGGCCTCGGCCGACGGCTCGTCCGCGATCCGCCAACGCGGATCCGGTCGCTCGGGCAGGTAATCCCAGGTGAGGTTCAGCAGACCCTGGTCCTGCGGACGCGTGGAACCACGATAGAGCGCCTTGAGACGCCGTCCGAGCTGATAGACCAGCCACAGGTCCGACCGGGCGTCACCGGGTGGGTCGATCGCCTTATCGTGAAACTGCAAAAGCCGTTGGGTGTTGGTGAAGGTTCCGTCCTTCTCGGCCGGTCCAGCCGTGGGCAGCAAGAAGACTTCGGTCTTGATGTCGGAGGGCTTCCATCCCTCCGGCGCGGCATACCAGAACGCCGCCGTCTCGGTCTCGTAGAGGTCGACGGCGACCATCCATTCGAGCTGCGTGAGCGCTTTGCGCTGCAGCCCGGAATGGGGGCTGCCGTTAGCCGGATTCTGCCCGAAAAGGATGAAGCCTTTGACCTCGCCGTCCGCCATCGCGGCCGAGGTGGAGACATGGGAGTGGTCGCCGGTCAGCTTGGGAATCCACTGGAACCCATACTCGTTGTCCTTGCGGGCCGCATCCCCGTACCACGCCTTCAGCAGCGACACGATGAATTTCGGCAGGTTGGACCAGTAGCCGCCCCGGATCGCCGACTCACGTGTGTACTTCTCCAGCGTGTCATCGCCCTTGAAGACGGCCGGGTGCGGAAGGTAGCCGGGCAGGAGGTCGAAGAGCGTCGGCACATCGGTGGATCCCTGGATGGAGGCATGGCCTCGCAGCGCCATGATGCCGCCGCCAGGGCGGCCAATGTTGCCGAGTAAGAGTTGGAGGATGCCCGCCGCGCGAATGATCTGCGCGCCGTAACTCTGCTGCGTCCAGCCGACCGCGTAACAGATGGCACTGGTTCGCTCGGGTCCGGAGTTCTTCGTCAGCACCTCGGCGACCTGGAGGAAAAGGGCCTGCGGCGTTCCGCAGACCTGCTCCACCATCTCCGGGGTATAGCGCGCGTAATGTCGCTTGAGGATCTGAAAGACGCAGCGCGGATGCTGCAACGTTTCGTCCCGGGCCGGCTGGTGCTTCGCCGGACTGGTTCCTTCCATCCCGTGGCCGCTATGAGCCGACGCGTTCTCACTGGCCTCCTGCGCGGGTCCGGCGTAGGCCCAGCTGCGGTTGTCGTAGCTGTGG
>VBGO01000241.1 GCA_005882525.1 Chloroflexota bacterium | reverse complement strand
CGGGTCGCCCTCCGGAGCGGCGCAGGGGGGCCGGGCGGCCTGACCTACGATGGCACGTCTGAAGCAAGTGGTCTGGACGCGAACGGCAGAGGCGTTTACGCCGGCCAGTCTGCGGCCGATTCAGACTCAGCAGGCCGGCCCCTCGAGCAGTCCGGAGGGTGCGCCGCCGTCAGCCGCGGTTAGCCCGAGTAGCGAAAAGGACGTCTAGCGCTGCTCGCCGGCTGCCGTCTGTGATTGCGGCGTCGGGCTGGCACCCAATACTGTCGTAAATTTCCAGACCAGATGGCCGGCCTTACCGTTGAGGGTGTAGACCAGGTCCGCCGTATAGATCGTGCCAGGTTTGAGCGGCACGTTGGCCAGGAAGGCGAAGGAGTTCTCGGTTTCGTTCCCCGGTTGGAGCGAGATGCCCGGCAGATCCGCGCCGGACGGATCGCGGAGGTGGAAGGCGCCGATCGTCACCCTCGCATTACGGTCGAAGGTGGCGGTCACCGGGTAGCCGATCGGGTAGCTGGCGTTGGGCGCCGGGTCCGGGATTTCGTTGCCGTTGAACGCGATCGGCACGCTGGCCTGGTTGGGCGCCGGATAGAGAATGATTCGCCCGCTGGCCACCTCGCGGTAGGACATGTCCATCACCTGGACCGTGAGCGGTCCCAGGTAGGCGTCGCCATAGCCGACCTCCACGAGATCGGCGCGCAGCAGGGGGATGCGGTGGTAGACGGAATCGATCCAGTCCCCGACCGCGCCCGCCGGTTCACTCCGATGGGTGATGACTTCCGCCATCGACCGTTGCGGATAGCCGAAATGCTGGGCCCGGGTGAGCACGTTATCCCCCGTGTAGCCCTGGCCGGCCGACTCCTCCTTGTGGATGCCGAGGTCGCGAATGCTGGGTAGCGTCCCGTTGAAGAAGGTGTAAAAGGCATGGGCGAGGGCCGCCCGGTGGATCACCGCCGAGCCGGTGACCGGTGCCAGGCCGGCCAATCGCCGATACCGGTTGACGGTGTCCAGCGCCACGCTCTGTCGGTCCACGGACCCCTTGTCCAGGTCCACGTAGGTCGACGCCGGTGCCGTGCCGGATCCGCTGGGCGCGACCGTCTGCTTGGCCGCCTGCCCGGCCGCGGTCTCATCCTTGACGAGGTAGCGGAGCACGGCCACCAGGTACGCGCCCGCCTCCTGGTCGGTCGGTTGGGCCGCGATTGCGGCCCGCTCGTCCTTGGCGGCGGTGGTCGGATCCTTGTCCAGCGCCACCGCGATGTCGCCGAGCACCTTGAGGTCGAGCGCGCTCCGCGGCTGGAGCTTGAGGGCCGCCTGGTAGGCGCGTTTGGCGACGTCGTAGTCGTAGGCGAAGAGCGCGACGTCGCCCAGCTGCTCGCGCAGCCCGGCGTCATCGGGTGAGAGGTTGGCGGCACGCTGCAGGTACTGGGTTGCCCCGGGGAGGTCCTGGCGTGCGATGGAGAAGCGGGCAAGCTCCAGTAACCGCTCGACCCATTTGGGTTGGGCGCCGGCCGCCAGCTTGAGATGGTTGAGGGCCTGGGTGTAATCCTTCTTATCGCGGTAGTAGTTGCTCCAGTTGCGCTCCACCTCGGCGCGGTCGTAGTCGGTGCCCTTCTTGGCCAGGTCGGCGCCCTTCTGGAGCTGCGTCTGCGCCTCCGCGTAGCGGCCCACGTCGGCCAGCGCCTCGGCATAGAAGGCGCGGGCGAGCGCCGAGTTGGGGGCCGCCTTGATGGCGGCGGCGCCGTCTCGGGCCGCACCCTGGATGTCGTCGTTCCAGTCCTCGACCCGCGTCAGGACGGTCAGGACGAAGCCGTCGTTGGGGGCGAGCTTCTGGGCTTTGACCGCTTCATCGAGCGCCGGCTTCTGTTTCGTCTGATAGTTGAGGACGAGCGCGTAGGTCGCGTGGTCTTTGGCGTCCTTGGGATGGGCCTTGATCAAGTCCTGCAGCTGGCTGGTGGCCGCCGCATATTTGTTCTGGAACATGAGGGCGAGCGCCGATTCCGCGCTCGGCCCGCTCGGCTGGGGTGCGACCGGATCGCAGGCCGCGAGCAAGGCAGCAACAAGGAGAAACGCGCCGCGCCGCCGCCTCACGGCATCAGTCTATCGAGCGCTTATTAGTAATCCGTTAATCCGGGCGGTTAGCAGGCCTGACCGGCCGCGCCCACAGGTGCGATGGTAACGAGATTGTCACACCGTCATGGAACCGCCCTCGCGCTCGTCACCTCTTCTGCGGCCCATGACGGAGCGAGCACGTAAGGTCGACCCCAGCCGGCTCCGCGTCATCCCCGGCGGAAGTCCCACCCCCGCCCCCTCCTACCGGCTGCTGACCCAGGTCAGCGCCGCGCTCAGTACCTCGCTCGACCTCGACCGCACCCTCAAAGAGATCCTGGAGCGGATGAATGCCCTGGTGGCCTTCGACGCCGCTACCGTCTTCCTGCTGGACGATTCCCGGGGTGAGTTGCATGTGAAGGCGGCCCTGGGCGTCCCGGTTGCCCTGAAAGAAGTCAAGAGTTTCAAGGTCGGCGAGGGTGTCGTGGGCTGGGTGGTGCGTCACGGCGCCAGCGCCCTGATCCAGGACTCCTCGAAGGACGCCCGCTATAAGGTCACCGGTCCCGAGCGCCGAGCCAGGACCGTGCTGGCGGCGCCGCTGCGGGCTCAGGACAACCTGCTCGGCGCGATGGTCCTGGTGCGCGCCGCCAAGGAGCCGTTCGGCGCCGAGCACCAGCGGCTGGTCGAGGCGATCGCCAGCCAGGCGGCGGTGGCGATCGACCACGCCCGCCTCTTTGAAACCGAGCGGGCCTCACGGCGCCGCGCCGAAGCGCTGCTGGCTACCGCCCAGGCGGGCAGCGAGGCGGTGACCACGACGGAATTGCTCGAGCGGGCCGTTAAACAAGTGGCTTTCGCCATGCGTGCCACAGCCGCTGCCGTCATCCTGCCGGACGAGGAAGGCGAGATCATCGAGGCGGTATTCGATGCCGCAGATCCGCCGGCCTTCGGCCTCGAGTCGCTTCGCAGCCAGCCGGTGACGGCGCTGCCGCTGATGACTGCCCTGCGCGACGCGCCCCGGCCCCTTCTGGTGCAGCGGCCGGCGCGGCCGGCCCTGCTCGATGACGCCTTCTGGTCGCGCAGCGAGTCGCAGGCGCTGGCAGCTGTCCCGGTCCGCTGGCAAGGCCAGATGGTCGCCGCCCTGGTGGTTGGCTTCGCGGATCCGGAGCGCCTGACCCCCTCCGAGGTGGAACTGCTGGATGAGATCGGACAGCAAGTGGCGCTCGGAATGGAGCGGCTGCGGCTGCAGGGCCGAGTCCAGGACCAGCAGAACGAGATGGCGGTGGTGGCCGAGCGCAACCGGATCGCTCGCGACATGCACGACGGTCTGGTGCAGTATGTCTACGCTCTCGGGCTGCAGCTCGAGCATGCCCGCGACCTGGCGGCCAGCAAGCCTGACGACGTCGCGCCAGTGCTGACCGGCTCCATTCAGCAGACCAACCACGTCCTTTCGGAGATGCGCACCTTCATCTACCAGCTGCGGCCGATCATCATGAAGGAGAAGGAGATCGGCCAATGGGTGCTCGATCTCTGCCGCCAGTTCCAGCAGGCGACGGGAATCCCGGTCGCGGCCGAAGTGGGCGCCACCGGCGGCGAGGATCTCTCGCCGGCGATCTCGATCGCGCTCTTCCGGATCATCCAGGAGGCGCTGGCCAACATCTATAAGCACGC
>VBGO01000244.1 GCA_005882525.1 Chloroflexota bacterium | reverse complement strand
CATTGCGCGTTTTCGCAGATCCGCAATCTCTCGGTATCCCCCTGGATCAATTCACGGGCGATGGCCTCGGCCAGCCGGGCGATGGCGCCGTCCACCGGGTCCCCCTGGTGGCGGTGGTCCAACGAAACGCCGTCGGTCGCCGGAACGAGCTCATAGATGTAGTGCGTGCGGAGCGCTCGGTTGATCTCGTCCAGATCGCCGGCATCGGGAGCCCGGCGGGTGGCGGCGGCCTCCAGCACGCCGCGCATCGCTTGCCGAACGCGGCGGAGCCGGACCAGCATCTCGAGGCCACTCGAAGGAGACGCGCCATACTGGGAGAGGAGGTGAACCCGCGCCTCCCGGTGCATCAGGTCGTGCTCGCAGAGCCAGTCCAGGGCGGTGCCCGGAGAATCCAGGTGGTCATGGCTGACGGGCCAGAGATCCAGCGTATTGATGAAATCCAAGCCGGTCTGGAGCCGCGCCAGGTGTCCGACCACCATGGGCATCAGAGGCGCCGAACCTGTTACCGACTCGTTCACCTGTAACCCCCTTATACCCCTTGACGGGTTAAATCTAACAGGCTAAAATACCGGTGTAACTAGTCTAAGATAGCGAAACGGTTACAGCGAGGTGACACGATGAACGATTACTACTCTTTGTATACGTGGGCCATGGACAAGCACGCGCAGCTCGAGCGCGAGGCCAGCCAGCGCCGGCTGATCCGGCGCGCCCAGCACGCCCACGGCCACGACCATTCGCGCCTGCGCTGGCCGCTGGCGCGCCGGCGCGACGACGACCGGAAGGCGGCCTGAGCCGCCGCGCCCAGGTCGTGAGTGGCAACCGCACGAAAGTTCGCACCGGCTAGCGTGGCCGAGGCGCTGCGTCGGCAAGCCGGAGCGCGGGCGGCCAGACCGGCCGCCCGCATCTGGCTGGCGCTCGGCACCGTATACATCCTCTGGGGGTCGACCTACCTCGGCATCAAATACGCGATCGACACCATCCCGCCCCTCTTGATGGGCTCCGTCCGATTCATCGTTGCCGGCGGGGTGCTCTACCTGCTCACCTTCCGAACCGGTGATACGCGTGGGGATCGCCTCGGTTCCCGGCAATGGATCGCAGCCCTCCTGATCGGCGGCCTGATGCTCGTCGCCGGCAACGGCGGCGTCATCCTTGCCGAGCAATACGTGCCCATCGGTATCGTCGCGCTGCTGGTCGCGACGTCGCCGTTGTGGATGGCGGTCATCGATCGTGTGGTCTTTGGCCGCCGCCTGCCCGCGCTGGTCATCGCCGGCCTGTTACTCGGATTTGCGGGCGTAGCGTTCCTGATCGGGTCCCCCGGGACCGGCCACGTCAACCTGTTCGGTGCCGCCCTGGCGCTGGCCGCCCCCCTTTGCTGGGCGATCGGATCCGTCTTTACTCGTCACGTCAAGCTGCCGAGCCGTCCGCTGGTGGCCGCCTCCATGGAAATGCTCTGCGCAGGCGTCCTGTTTGGGGTCGCGAGCATCGTGACCGGCGAACTCGCCCGCGTGCATTGGCAGCACGTTTCGACCACCTCGATCGTGGCCTTGGGCTACCTGATCGTCTTCGGCAGCCTGGTCGGTTTCAGCGCCTACGTATGGCTGCTTCGCGCTGCGCCCCTGTCGCTGGTGTCGACCTACGCCTACGTCAACCCGGTGGTTGCCGTCATTCTGGGCACCATCTTTCTCGGTGAGGCGATCACCGCGCGTCTCGTGATCGCGGGTGGCATCATCATCGCCGCGGTCGCCCTCATCGTGGTCGCCCGCAGCCGTGCGGCGTCGGAGCCGCGGGTTCCGGTCTCCGCTTAGGCGTCGGCCGGTTCCACGAGCTGTACCCGCTCGCCGGTAAAGGCGCGGTGCATGCGAGCCACGTTGGCGAGCGTATCGATCTCGCGTACAGTCTTGTCCCGCCGGATCTGTTTGATCCGCGGAAAGCGCAACGCGTAACCGGAGTTGTGGCGGCCTGACTCCATGATGGCGTCGAATGCCACCTCGAGCACGACTTCGGGCTGGACCTGGCGGTAGCGACCGTAGTCGTGCAAGGTGATCGACTTGAAATAGTCCGTCATCTGCGCGATCTCGACGTCGGTCAGGCCGGAGTAGGCCTTGCCGATGTTGACCAAGCGGTCCGCGCCCTCGTCGTAGACCGCAAACGTATAGTCGGACAGCACGTTCTTGCGTTTGCCGTGCCCGACCTCGACACCGGTAACCACGACGTCCAGCGTGGCGAGCGCTTTCTTGAGTTTCAGCCAGCCGAGGCCACGCCGCCCCGGCGTGTAGCGGCTCTCCGGGTCTTTGACCATCAGGCCCTCGTTGTTTCGCGAGCGCGCCCCCTCGAAGATCCGGTCCAGCTCGGGCGCATCGAGCGCGCGGATCAGGTAGGCCAGCATGAAGGGGGAGGGGAGGCTGAGCGCTTCAAGCATCCGGCGCCGCTCCCGCAGGGGCTCGGTCAATAAATTCTGTCCGTCGAGGTACAGGAGATCGAAGGCCACGAAGATGACGGGTACCTCGGCGAGCAGTTGGGCGCTGACGACCTTGCGGCCGAGCCGGTGCTGCAGCTCGAAGAAGGGGCGCACCACGCCGTCTTTGAAGGCGAGCAGCTCGCCGTCGAGCAGAACGTCGTGGGGCACGGCCCCGGCTGCGGCGATCACCTCGGGAAAGGCCGCGGTCACCTCGTTCAAGTCGCGCGAGTAGAGGACGATCCGGTTCCCCTCTTTATGCAACTGGCACCGGATGCCGTCGTACTTGTCCTCCACCCAGGCTTCGCCGCCGACCCGCCGCATGATCGCCGCCGCGTCCTCCTCTGGTGAGGCCAGCATGAATTGCAGCGGGTGCATCAAGCGCAGCTGCGCCGAGACCAAGGCGCCCCGGCGGGCGAGCAAGGCGACCTCGCCGACGTCACCGGTCATCATCCCGGCCAGCGACACGTCGGCAAGAGGCGCCCCGAACGCCTTCGCGATCCCTTCCTCGACGAGGCCGGCGCGAAGCCCGATGCGCAGGTCGCCGGTAAGGATTTTGCCGACGTACTTGGCCTCGCGCGGCGTCAGACGGTCGAGCAGATTCGGACGAACGTCTCCTGGATGTCGTTCAGTGACGTCGCCCGAGGATGGGTGTGGCCTTGGAGGACTTCTTCGATGACGTCACCGACATCGCTGTGGCGCATATACGACTCACCCAGCGCGTCCTCGTCGACCTGCGCCAGCTCACAGACGGCGTTGCGGATGACGGCGTAACCCAGATTCAGCTTCCGCTGGTCGCGGTCGGCGAACGGCCGAGCGGTGAAATAGACCGCCGCCAGCGGCAGGGTGGCGTCGTCGAGGCCGGAGAAATATTCGCCGAGCAGCCGGGTCTTCTCCAGCTTGCTGCTGGTCGCGCGAATCGCCTCGCCCGTGCGGGCGAACGCCTCCATGCCTTCTAGCCCGACTGGATCTGGTCGGCCGCCGGCGCCGTGATGGTCTCGCCGGTGTTGTACGTGTCGAAGGTCAGCGTGATGTTCTGGCCACCGCTCTGGGTCTCGACGTATTTGATGGGGTAGCCGTCACTTTCGCGAATGTAGGCGTCGAAGGCGTTGCCATCCCCGTCCTTGGCCTTGGCGTGCCACGCCTTTCCCTGCGACAGGCTCTCCTCGCCGACATACTTTTGCTCGCTCGCGCCCGCGAAAGCATTGGGATCGATGCCCGAGGCACTCTTCGTCGCCACCCATTTGGGCGAGGCCGGGGTCAGACCGTAGTTCGTCCCATCGAGCGAGATCTCCTGGATGATCACCGTCTGGCCGCCGATCGTGGTCTGGAACTTGAATCGTCCCTGGGGCTTGGGTTTGTAGACCAGGGCGCCGTCCCCGACCAACTCGACGGTCACGCTGTTGTCGGTGATCTTGCCGCTCACGATGAAGTGCGCGTCTTTGAGATTGGACTGTTGCGGTTTGGCCAGCACCTCCTTCGCGCTCGGTGCGGCCGCGGGCGTGGGCACGCCGCAGCCGACGGTCAGAACCGCGACAGTGACCAGCAGTATCGAGCGGCGCAGCGGCAGCTTAGCCCTGGACGACCTGGGAGGCGGGCGGTGCCGCAATCGACTCCCCGGTGTTGTACTTGTCGAAGCTCAGCGTCAACGCGTTGCCCTGCTGGGTGATCGTGTACTTGAGTGGATAGCCGTCGCTTTCGCGAATCCAACCGTCGAACAGGTTGCCGTCCTTGTCCTTCGCCCTGGCGTGCCACGACTTGCCCTTGGGCAGGCTTTCCTCGCCGACGTACGTGAAGTCCGAGGCCCCGGTGAAGCTGTTCGGCCCAAGGCCTGAGGTGGTCGCCCTCGAGGTCCACTTGCCATTGCCGGGAACGGAAAAGGTGTAATCGGTCCCGTTGATCGAAATATCCTCGAAGCTGACCTGTTGGCCGGCCACCAAGGTTTGGAATTTGAACCGACCCGCGCCGGGCGCCTTATAGACGAGCGCACCGTCGCCAGTGATGTCGACGGAGGCGCCCTGGCTGGTGAATTTGCCAGTGACCAGGAAGTGAGCGTCCTTCAGGCTGGAGTGGGTCGGCTTGGCCAGCACGTCCTTGGCGCTCGGCGGTCCCAGTGGGGTGCCGGGTCCGCCACAGGCAGCGAGCAGGCCGGCCGCGACCAGGGTCGCCGACAGTCCGGCAATCCTGGTGAGCCTCGTCATCGCTACGGCTGGATGTCCGAGGTGGGCGGCGCTACGATCGTCTGCCCGGTGTTGAAGCGATCGAATGTCGCGACAAACGTCGATCCCTGCGTCATCATGCTCGCGTACTTTAGCGGATAGCCGTCCGTTTCCCGGACCCAGGCGTCGAACGGATTGCCCTGCGCATCCTTCGCCTTGACGTGCCAGGCCCTGCCCTGCGGAACGGTCTCCTCGCCGACATAGGTGGCGTTGCTGCCTTTGAAGAGGGAGCTCGGATTGGATGAGCTCGAGCTGGACGTGACGATCCACCGCGGGTTGTCGGGCGACAGCGCGTACTCCTTGCCACCGATGATGATCGTTTCGAACTTCAAAACCTGGCCACTGAACGTGGTCATCATCGTGAATTTCATCGCCTGCTGCGGCTTGACCACCAGGACCCCGTCGCCAGTCGCGTCGAAGGCGATATTTCCGCTCACGACGTGGGCCACCAGGCTGAAGTGGGCGTCCTGGACGGCAGCCGTATACGGCTTGTTGAGGATCTCGGCCGCCGTGGGCGGCGTGGCCGGGGCGCGATTCCCGCAGGCGGCCACGGTCAGGGCCCCCACCAGGAGCGCGAGCCAGGTCAGGGCCTTCACGCCGCCCATGCTACCGACCAGTGTTGATCCCGTGATTCGCGCGTCCTGAGGACGCGGGGGCTATACGGAAATCGTCGGCTCGGCGTCGTCGAAGGGGAGCGCGCCGGCCGGGAGGCGCGGCGGCGAGATGATCTCCTGGATGGTGAAGACCGTGTCGATCAGCTCCGCCGTGCGGGTCCCCGATTGGAGTCGCTCGACGAGCCGGGGCCGAACGCGGGCCACCTCCTCCAGGTGACCGCGTAACTCGGCCAGGGCCGGCTCATAGCCGTTGGGCACCGTACGCACGCCGTCGAGATTCAATTCTTCCAGCTGGCCCAGCAGGCGATCCGTCAGCCGGCGTGGTTCGGCCAGCCTGGCGAGCCGGCGCTGCTGGTCCTGCCGCTCGGCCTCCCGGATTTCTCGATTGGCGCTTCCCAACGGTCCGATCACGCGGTGGCTCCTTGATCAATGGCGATCCGCGCCCGGCTCTCTTGTATCACCAATGCTGTCATTACTGTCAATTTGCCAACACGGGTCGCAATCGGCGACGCAAAAATCAATCCGACGAGGACGGAAACACCCAGCGGGTCGGCGAGCCGGTGAAGTCTGACTCAGCGAGACCGAACGCCCACCTGGGCCGAACCCGGAAGCAGCCATTCGCGCTCGGATCGAAGAAGTCGACCGAGTAATCCGTCTGGTATTTCCGGTTCGTCTCGGCGGTAAAGGCTGCGATGGCGGTCGGCGCCTGGACCAGCTCGGCGGTGCCCTCGATGATGACGGGCTCCCTGGGATTATCCGTCGTGATCGCGCACGCGGGGTTCGCGGCGAGATTGCGCGCCTTGCGAGACCCGCGGCTCGAGCTGAACCAGAGCGCCTCGTCGAACCACACGCCCCACACTGCCATGACGTGCGGGCGGCCGTCGGGCCGGGTCGTCGCCACCCAGTAATCGTGGGATCGCTCCAGGCGCTGACGAGCCCACGACCAGGGCATGAGACCGGTCCCCTGGTGGGCGTCGAGGGTGCCGTAGCCCGGCATGTACGGTCGGCTGGCGATCGGCTCGGCCATCTGTCCGCTAGCTCCAGGCCAGCCGGCTGCGCTCCTTCCAGTACTGCTCGGCAGGCTCGGCCAGCTTCGCCAACCCAGCGAGCTCAGCTGGAGATAGGCGCAGGGCGGCCGCCGCGGCATTACTCTGAAGTTGCTCGACCGTGACGGCTCCGGAGAGCACGACGTCCACCCACGGATTGGCGAGCGCCGCCGCGACGGCGATCCGGTCTTGGGACGCGAGCCGGCCGTTGGCCAGCGCTTCTTTGACAATCACCCCCCAGCCGGCGGCGTGCGCCTCGGCCAGCGCCGGGCCGGCCGACGGCTCGAGCAGGTTCCAGGTCGCCTGCACCGACTGGAACGGATTGACGCCGTCGATCTCGACCTGCAGGGCCCGGCGGATCACGTCGGCCTGCCGAGGTCCGCTGACCGAGAGGCCGATCGCAAGCCCGCTCGCCCGCAGGATGTTCAGCTTTGCCAGGACGCCCCGGTCATCGAGGACACCGCTTTCCAGCGTCGCCGAATGGATCTGATAAAGGTCCAGGTAATCGCCGAGCAGCGCCCGGCTCTCCTCGATCTGGCGTTGCAGGGCCGCCAGGGAGTGGTCTTTGACCTCGTGCACCCGGGCGTCGACCTGCCAGTTGCCGACGTAGGTATAGCCCCACTTCGAGCCGACCGTGACACGCTTCGGTGGGAGCGCGCGCTGGCGGAGCCACGACGCCAGGAACCGCTCCGCGAAGCCATAGGAGCGCGCGGCATCAACGTAGCGAATCCCGGCGTCATAGGCAGCGCTCAGGACCTCGTGCGATCGGCGCTCCAGCGCCTCGACGCTTCGGTCGTGTCCGAGATCATGCGCGCGGTCGACCGTGAGATACCCGGGGCGACCCAACGCCGCCAGGCCAAGCCCGACCGGCGTGACCCGCAGCCCGGTCGAGCCCAACGGCCGAAGTGCCAGGCTCGAGGCCGCGGATCTGGCTACGGCTGCTTGAGGATCCGCGCCTTTTCCTCCTGGAACTCGGCTTCGGAGAGCACACCGGACTGCT
>VBGO01000243.1 GCA_005882525.1 Chloroflexota bacterium | reverse complement strand
CAAGCGCCACGAAGGCGAGCCGGTGAAGTTTCGCGCCAGCATCGAGCTCGCAGGCAGGACCGCTACCGGCATCGAGGTGCCGGCAGCGGTCGTCGCCAAGCTGGGGTCGAGCAAGAAACCGGCGGTCCGCGTCACCATGAAGGGCTACACCTACCGCAGCACCGTGGCCACGATGGGCGGGCGATTCATGCTCCCGATCAGCGCGCAGGTCCGCGAAGCCGCCAGTGTCAAAGCGGGCGACCAGGCGACCTCGCGCGGGCACTGGCCCGTGATGCGGCGGCCAGGCGCTTCTTCGAAGGGCTTTCCTTCAGCAACAAGCAGCGGATCGTGATCGCGATCGAAGCCGCCAAGGCACCGGAAACCCGTGAGCGACGTATCGCGAAGGCGGTCAGCGGCTTGCGAGAGGGCCGAAGCTAACCGCTAGCGGCGAGCGGCCATCTCCCGGCGGGTTGCGCTGCTCACCCGGGTCAGCTAAGGGCGATGCTATCGAGGACCTGCTTGACAACCGGGGCGTTGGAATCGGCGCTGAAGAACGAGAACTGATAGTTGCGTCCGCTCGTGTGGACGTAGACGGCCGTCATGAAGGGCCAGCCCTGATCGGGGCGCGCCCAGGCCGACGTGACCTTGCAGGTGTCGAGCGCCACCCGCGAAACGTGCTCGGCGACGGTGTAGCTCCACACCTGGATCGTGGCATTGTGGTCGGCCACCGGGGCCTGGTCGGCGCGGAGCTGAGCCGGCAGTTGCACGGTGAGCGTGTCCGAGGTCGTCGTTTGCAGGACCAGCAACGGCACTTCGTCACCGGTCTTGCTGATCGTGGTCACTGTTGCATCTGACGAGGCGGCGGCCTGGTAGCCCTGCGGCAGCAGCAGGCTCCAGCCGGCCCCACTCGCCGAATGGAGCGGCGTCGTCATCACGAAGTCGCTTCGCACCCATCCTGCCTGGGTCCCGAGCTTTACGCGGTACCAGACGTTCCCGGAGGCGTCAGGCGCCCGCTGGTCGGCGGTGGCCTGCGTGCCCTGGGTGAGCGTCGCCAGCCGGGCGCTCGAGGCGCTCGCGGATGCCCGGAGATTGACGCCCAGAGGATCGTTGACCCAGACGGGGAAGGGGAGGGCCGGCGTTGCGGGCGTCGTCGCGGTCGGTGCCGACTTCGGCATCGGCAGTGAGGCGGGACAGGAAGTGGGCGAGGCGTGCGGATCGATCGTCGCGGAAGCCGAGGATTGAGGCCGGCCCGCCACGGCGCCAGTCTTGTAGAGGGACCCCAACGGCCCAGCCAGCAGGAAGGCCGCCAGGGCGCCGATTGCCATCAGGGGAATTAGGCGGAGAGCCGACCTCATGTTCATGCAACGCCGCCCCTGAGAGCGGAGTTACGCCAGTGGTTTGCGGTCGGGCAGCCCGCTTCGACGCGGAAAACGAGCCGGCGTCGGGGCCAGCTTCGGCACCACCAGGAGGGCGCCGCCGTCGGTTGGATGCTCCAGTCGGGGCGTCCCCCCGCCGAGGAGGCGGGCGGCGGGCTCGAGCAGATGTGGATCGATGGGGCGAACCTGGGCAAGAAGATCTCCACCGGTTCTAACGAAGGGAAGGGCAAGCTCCAGCAGCACCTCCGGCCGGGCGGCCGCCCGCGAGATCGCCCGGTCGAATTGCTCCCGAAGCTCCGGCCGGTGGCCGAGCTCCTCGGCCCTCCCGGGGGCGACGGTCACGTTGGTAAGCCCCAGGGTGCCCGCCACGTGCTCGAGGAAGGCACATTTGCGAGCGTTGGCCTCGAGCAGGGTGAACCGCACCTCCGGCATCGCCAGGGCCAGGGGCACGGCCGGCAGCCCGCCGCCGCTGCCGATATCGATCACGCTGGCGACCCCGGTCCAGGAGGCCGCAACCAGGGCGCCCGCGTCGGCGATCAGCGCCTCGACCTGCTCGAGCGTTCGCGCGCCGGTGAGGTTGACGGTGCGGTTCCACTCCAGCAGGAGTTCCGCGTACCGCTGGATTTCCGGGCGCACAACCTTACAATATGGCTGTGCCGGTCTACGAGTTCTCGTGCCTGAGTTGCCGCCACACCTTCGACGTCTTCGGTGGGTACGCCAGTCGCGATGAGCGTCAGGTCTGCCCCGAGTGCGAGAGCACCAACACCAAGGTCATGTTCTCGACGTTCGCCGTGATCGGTGCCGGCGAGGCATCGAGCGCATCGACTTCGGGCGGCTGCGCGTGCGGCGGCAGCTGCGCCTGCTCCAACTGATGGCCAGCGCCGGGGTACCTGTCCGCCTCCGCCCCCTCCCGCTCGGCGAGCTGCTCGACGAGACGTTCAAGCTCTACCGCCTGCACTTCACCGTGATCGCGGGCGTTGCGCTGATCGTGATCATCCCGAATCTGATCGTCACCCTCGTTTCGGGTTCCTACCGGGCGAATCCGTTCACCTACATCCAGGACATCCTTCAGAACGCGAACGATCCCGCCGCGCTGCAGGCGATCCAGAACCGGCAGGCCCAGTACAGCAGCTCGCCGCTCTACCTGCTCAGCTTCCCGGTGGCGATCCTGATGTATCCGTTCACGGCAGGTGCGCTCTATCGAGCGGCCACCTCGCTGGCGGCCGGCAACCTCGAGACGATCGGTTCGGTGCTTCGCGGCACCGCGCGCCGCTACTTCGCTCTATTCGGCATCGCTATCCTGACCGGTTGCGTGGCGATCGGCGCGATCGGCATCATCACGATCCCGGTCGTGATCTGGGTCCTGGTGCGCTGGTCGGTGGCCACGCCAGCGCTGTTTTCCGAAGGCATTGGGCCGGTCAAAGCGCTCGGGCGCAGCTGGAACCTGGTCCGCGACAACTGGTGGCGAACGGTCGGGGTCCTGATCCTGGTCGCCATCATGGTTACGCTGATCCAGGCCGCGCTCGGCGCGCTCTTCGGCGGCATCGCCGCGTTGATCCCCGGCCTCGGCGCTGACCTCCGCGCCGGCCTCGTCACCACGGTGGCGGCGCTCGTCAATGCCCTGGTCGGCGCTATCACGCCGATCGCGATCACCATGCTCTACCTCGACCTGCGCGTTCGCAAGGAAGGTCTCGATCTCGACCAGCTTGCGCGTCAGGCCGCGCCGGGCACTGCGCCGGCCTAAACGCTTGCGCCGGGGGGCGCTGGCGCCGATTCTGCTCCTTCTCGGGCTGATGGCCGCACTGGGCAGTGCGCCCGCGTCGGCCAGCTCGGCGGACGACTACACCAACGCCGTCCACCGTGCGCTCACGCTGGTGCAGTTCGCCGAACGCGGCGATCTGCCTTCGGTCCAGCAGGCGATCGATGTCCTCGTCCAGGGCACCGGGAGCAGCCAGCCGGAGGTCTTGCGGGATCTGCGCCGGAACCCGCCCGATCTGGGCGACGCGGACCAGCGGCTGCTCGCCCTCTACACCACGCTGCAGGCACGAGTCGACACGCCCGATCCCAGCGAGGCCCACCGGCACTTGCAGGCGATCCTGTCGCAACCGCGGTATGCGGGGCTGAGCGCCGGGCCGTCCCTGCCCGAGCGGATCATCGGCTTCATCCTGGACCGGATCGGTGATTTCCTCACGTGGCTCGGCGTCGGCAATCTCCACCTCAACATCCCCGTCTGGGTCTGGCTGGCGATCGGAGTCGTGGCCCTGGTCGCGATCGTTGCCTGGCTGATGAGGGGCATCCTGAGCCCAGGCGGAAGGGAGGCGAGGTTGCACGCGACTGCCTCGATGGCGCCTCGCCGGATCGACTTCTTTGGCGAGGCCGACCGGTTCGCGGCCAGGCAGGACTACGCGGCTGCCATCAAGGCGCTCGCCGGCGGCGTGTCGGTCAAGCTCCGGGGCGAACACACCTGGGAGCACAGCCCGTTCACGGTGCGCGAGCTGTTCCAGCAGTCCGACCGAGCCGAGGCGCTGCGGCCCCTGCTTCTCTCATTTGAAGAGGCGAGCTATGGCCATCGCAGGCTCGACGCCGCCACCTACGCGCGCGCCGCCGATGCGGCGGCGGCCTACCGGCCGACTGCTGCATGAAAGGTCGTGGGTGGATCGCCCTGGGCGGAATAGCGCTCCTGGTCTTCGTCCTGGTGGCGCTGCGAGGGAGCAATACCCAGGGGTCTTCCCCCGACCATGCCTCGACCAGCGATGCCGTCGATGGCACCTCTGCGTTACGCGCCTACGCCGATGCGCTTGGCCACTCGAGCGGTTCGGTTGAAGGCGAGTTCAGCCTGGCAGCGTCGCCCGGCCTGCTTTTCGTTTTCACGCCAAGGTCCACCAGTGGTTTCAGCGCCGGCGAGGTGCAGCAACTGAACACCTGGATGCAATCCGGCGGTGTGGTCGTCTAT
>VBGO01000240.1 GCA_005882525.1 Chloroflexota bacterium | reverse complement strand
GCGGGGTGCTGACGCAGTACCTGAACTGGCGCTGGTGCCTGTACGTGAACGTCCCGATCGCGGTGGTGGCCGCCATTGGCGGATGGCGAGTTTTGCCCGGCGCCGCCAGGACGTCAGCCCGACGCTTCGATGTCCCGGGTGTCGTTCTCGCCACCGGCGGACTTGTCGCACTTGTCTATGCGTGCACCCAGGCCGTGTCAGCGGGGTGGGGGGCGCAGGAAGTGATCCTGCTGCTGGTGGCAAGTTCGGCGCTGCTGATCCTGTTCGTGGTTCGGGAAACGCGCACATCCGAGCCTCTCCTTCCGCTGCGGATCGTGCTCGACCGTAATCGTGGCGGCGCCTATCTCGCAGTCGCGCTCGCGATCGCCAGCATGTTCGGTGCGTTCCTGTTCCTGACGTACTACTTGCAGGTCGTGTTGCGCTATACGCCACTGCAGGCCGGCCTGGCCTTCCTGCCGCTGACGCTGGCCTCACAGGCCGGCTCCTGGGGGATCGCCAGCCGCCTGATGCCGCGGCTACCAGCCCGCGCGATCATGGCGCCCGGAGCGCTCGTCGCCGCCGGCGGCATGCTCATCCTGACCCAGATCCAGGTCAACAGCGGCTACCTCACGCTGGTCCTCCCGGCCGAGATCCTGATTGGCATCGGCATCGCCTGCGTCATGGTGCCGGCCTTCAGCATCGGGACCCTCGGCGTCGACCCACGGCAGGCTGGGGTTGCTGCCGCCACCGTGAACACGGCGACGCAGGTGGGTGGATCGCTCGGCACGGCCGTGCTCAACACGGTCGCTGCCAGCGCGACCGTCGCCTACCTGGCCGGCCGCAGGCTATCTCCCGGAACGGTCGCGGAGGGTCTGGTCCACGGATACTCGATTGCCACTGGATGGGCGGCGGCCATCCTCGCGCTTGGCGCCGTCGTGACCGCTCTGATGATCACCGTGGGCAAGCCAGCGCGGCACGGCGCGGACGAACACGAAGGACGCAGAGTGTCATGACCAGACATCCCGTCCGCTGAGCGAGTCTCAGGCATTGTTGAGCGGGGTACGGTTTCAGCGAACGAGTACGCTGCGCAGCTCGGGGAGGGCTTCGGCGGCCGCGGCCGCAACGCGGGCATGGTCGGGCCCCTGGCAGTTGATGATCTGCTCCGTGAAGCCGAGCTCGAGATGACGACCGATCCGGTCGACCAGATGGGTGCGGTTTTGACCGTCCCACATATGTTGGATGGACCGCCGGATCTCCGCCGGGTCACGCCCAACCTGACGACACGCGTCGTCGAGCTTGCGGCTCTGCTCGGCGGCTGCCTCAGGGCTGGGCGCGCCGGCGCTGTTCCAGACGTCGGCGTAGCGAGCCACGATCATCATCATCTGGTCGCCACCGGCGCCGATCCAGATCGGCGGGTGCGGTTTCTGGATTGGCTTTGGGTCGGCGATCGCTTCCTTGAAATGGTAATAACGGCCGTCGATCGTGGTTCGGTCGTTGGTCCAGAGCGAGACGATGGCGTCGAGCGACTCCCGCAAGCGGCCTACGCGATGGTCGAGCCCTTCGATGCCGTACATCTGGTGCTCGACCTCCGCCCATGCCGCGCCGATGCCGAATTCGAGCCGGCCGTCGGAGAGGTGGTCGACGGTCACCGCCATCTTGGCCAGCACTGCCGGATGTCGGTAGGTGTTGCCGGTCACCATGCAACCAAAGCGCACGCGTCGCGTTGCAGCGGCAATCGCCGCCAGCAACGTCCAGCCTTCATAGACCGATCGCTGCGCGCCGCCCGGACCGATCGACGCGAGATGGTCGAAGTCCCAGACATGGTCGAAGCCGGCCTCATCCGCGATCCGCCATACGTCGAAGAGCGCCTGGATCGAGGTGTCCTGACCGGAGTTTTTTAGGCCCAAGCGAAGCGGATGCGCCACATCGGGTAGCATAGGGACTCGCGGCCCGGCTGGCGCCGCCGAGGCTGCTTTCGGAGAGGGCGCCGAGTCTGCCCTGGGAGGGGATTCCATGTCCGGAAAGCGGTCGATCCTACCTCTATTCATCCTGGTGGCTCTTGTCCTGTCCGCCTGCGGCGCGTCGAACAGCACGTCGGGGAGCACGAAGTACAGCGGCACGATTCATATCGCGTCCTCGACCTGGACCGGATACGCGCTCATCTATCTCGCGAATGCCAAAGGCATCTGGAAGCAGCACGGTCTGGACGTCAACTTCAAGGATGTCGAGGACCCGAACGACCGCTTCATCGCGCTGGCCTCCGGACGCCTCGAAGGCATGGCATCAACGGTTGATGCCTTTGCCCGCCAGCAGTCGAACGGTGTGCCGGCGGTCGAGGTGTTTCCGATCGACGCCTCGGTCGGTGGCGACGGCATCCTCGCCGCAAACTCGATCAAGACCGTGGCCGATCTCAAGGGCAAGACGGTCGGGGTCAACCAGGGGTCGGTTTCCGAGTGGTTCCTGGCCCAGGTCCTGGAGAAGAACGGGATGCATCTGTCCGACGTCAAGGAAACCAACATGACGTCGGGAGCCGCCGGCGCTGCCTTCGTGGCGTCGAAGATCGATGTTGCGGTCACCTGGGAGCCCTGGCTCAGCAAGGCGAAGGCGCGGACGGACGGTCACGTCCTGGTGTCGTCCGCGACGTACCCGGACCTGATCATGGACAGCTTCGCCTTCCGAAAGGACTTCGTGCAGAAGTACCCCGATACGGTCAAAGACTTCATGAAGGCGTACTACGACGCGTACAACTGGATGCAGGCGAACAAGACCGAGGCCCTGAAGGTGATCGGGAACGCGGTGCAGGAGACGCCGGATGACGTCACCGCCGACCTGTCGACCATGAAGCTCTTTGACCTCAGCACCGGGAAGGAGGTCATGGGTACCAGCAGTAGCCACGGAAAGATCTATGACAACGTGAAGGCGGCAGCCGATTTCTGGAAAGCCCAGGGCAAGATCGACACCGCCGTCAATCCGAGCGACGCGGTCGATCCTAGCTTCATCAACAGCTTGTAGGGCCTCGTGAGCGAGCGGGTCCCCGCGACCCAGGCGGCGCCGGCGAGTACTGCGCGAGTGCAGCGCCGGCGCCGCGGACTGCTCCGGACCTACCTGACGCCCAAGCAGGCGATCCCCCGGACAGCCCGATTGGTGCTTGCAATTGGCAGTGTCGTGGTCATCGTCACGTTCTGGAGCCTGGGATCGATCCTGATCGACAATCCCCTGTTCCTGCCCAGCCTCCCCCGTGTCGCCAGGGCCTGGATCGACATGGTGCAGCACCTGCACTTCCTCGACGACGTCGCCTGGAGCAGCTTCCGAATCATCGCTGGATTCCTGGTCGCTGCGGCGATGGCGGTGCCACTCGGACTCCTGATGGGATCATTCGAGGTGGTCCGTTCGTTCTTTCAACCGCCGATCAACGCCATCCGCTACATGCCGGCGTCGGCCTTCATCCCGCTGCTGATCGTGCTGCAGGGCCTTGGCGAGCAGGAGAAGCTGACCGTCATCTGGATCGGCGTCTTCTTCCAGCTCGTGTTGATGGTTGTGGACATCGGCCACCGGGTGCGGGACGAGATGCTCAACGTCGCTTATACGCTCGGGGCATCGTTCCCGATGTCGTGGATGCGTTGCGGATCACGATGGGCTGGGCCTGGACCTACCTGATCGTCGCTGAAATCGTGTCGGCCGAACGCGGGATCGGGAGCTTCATTCTGATCTCCGAGCGGTTTCTCCGGACGGATCGGATCATCGCCGCCATCATCACCATCGGCATCCTGGGGCTGATCACGGACACGATCTTCGGCCTGATCCATCGCTGGCGGTTCCCTTACGTTGAAAAGGTCCACGCATGAGCGAGATCCGCTTTGCCGACGTGGCGATGCGCTTCCGAACGCGGCGCGGCGAGGTGCGGGCGCTGCAGCAGATCTCGCTGACGGTGCCCGACGGACAGTTCGCCTGCATCGTCGGCCCGTCGGGTTGTGGCAAGTCAACCCTGCTGAGCGTCGCCGCCGGCTTGGTCACCCCCACCGAAGGCGAGGTCCTGGTCGACGGCAAGCCCGCGTACTCGCCCGGCCCTGATCGCGGCATGGTGTTCCAGTCCTACTCGCTGTACCCATGGCTCTCGGTTCGACACAACATCGAGTTCGGTCTCGAGATCAAGCACACCCCCAAATCCGAGCGAACACGTCAGTCGAGCGAATTGATCCGCCTGATGAAGTTGGATGGGTTCGCCGAGGCATATCCGAAGGCCCTGTCCGGTGGCATGAAACAGCGAGTCGCGATCGCCCGAGCGCTGGCGAACGATCCCGAGGTGCTGCTGATGGACGAACCCTTCGGCGCCCTGGACGCGCTGACGCGCCAGATCATGCAGGAGATGTTGACCGACCTCTGGCAGCGTTATCGCAAGACCGTGCTGTTCGTCACCCATGACATCGACGAGGCGCTCTTCCTGGGGGATGTGATCTACATCATGACGAACCGCCCCGGGCGGATCCGCACGACGTTGACAGTCGATCTGCCACGCCCCCGAAGCTTTGACATGGTGACGAGCCCACGGTTCGCCGAGTTGCGCAACCAGGTGGTCGGCGTCATCCGCGAAGAGAGCATGAAGGCGGTCGAAAGCGAGCTCGCTCGTGCGTGAGCCCCCACCCCGACCCTCCCCCGCCGGCGGGGAAGGGAGAAAGACATACCGGCCGGTCGACGCGATGAAGGCCCCGCGCTTCACCGGCATCGGCAGCTTCATGCGGCTGCCGCAGGTCGGCGATATGGACGGGGTCGGGGCCGCCATCGTGGGCATCCCGTTCGACACCGGCGTGAGCTACCGGATCGGTGGTCGCTTCGGACCGGCGGCGATCCGTGAGGCGTCGCGGCTGCTCCGCCCCTACCACGTCGAGCACGAGATCGAGATCTTCGATCACCTCTCGGTGGTCGATACGGGCGACCTGGCGGTGATCCCGGGAAACATCCAGGCCAGCTACCAGGTGATGGTTGACGGCCTCCGTCCCATCCTGGACGCCGGCGTCGTCCCACTGTCGATTGGCGGCGATCATTCCATCACGCTTGGGGAACTGCGCGCCGTCGCCAAGCGGCATGGGCCGGTGGGGTTGATCGACTTCGACTCCCACACCGACACCTGGGAGAGCTACTGGGGCGAGCGTTACACCCACGGCACCTGGTGCAAGCGGGCGATCGAGGAAGGGCTGATCGACACCGGACGCGCCGTGCAGCTCGGGATCCGCGGCTCACTCTACGGCTCTGAGGACCGAGCCGGGGCGCGGGCGCTCGGTCTTCACTTGATTCCGACGGAGGAGCTGCTCCAGCGCGGTGTCGACGACGTGCTGTCGGAGGTTCGACAGCGCATCGGCCGCGGTCCAGTCTTCCTCACCTTCGACATCGATTTCGTCGATCCCGGCTTTGCCCCCGGCACCGGGACGCCCGAGGTCGGCGGGCCGAGCAGCCGGGATGCGCTGCGGCTGGTCCGCGGGCTCCGCGGCATCGAGTTCGTCGGATTCGACCTGGTCGAGGTGCAACCCCAATACGACGCCGGCGAGGTCACTTCGCTGTTGGCCGGCACGCTGCTCCACGAGTTCCTTGCGCTAGTGGCCCTGCGCCGCCGCGACGCTCAAGCCGGGCGGTAACCGTCGCTCCGTCATAATGCCCTGAGTCATGGGTCTGACGCTGGTCGCCGTCATCATCATGGGTGGCTGGGTCGTCGTGATCGTCATCGCCGGCCTGGTGATGTCCCTGCGTCCGGGTGGAGTCGTCGTCCAGCTGGCCCCCGTGGATGGTCCGCCTGCGGCGATGACCGGCCGCCGCGAGGAGATTCTCCTGGGCGGCCCGGCCGAGGTGGTCGGCAACGTCCGCGGAGGCGTCCGCGCCGTCCTGCTCGGTCCCAAGACCCATCACCTTCAGGGTGTCACGCTCACCAGCGGCCTCGACGAGCGGGCTATCCCGGCGAGGGCGATCCTGTCCGCCGACGGACACGTGCTTCGCCTCAGCGACAACTGGGCCGAGACGGACCCGACCGAAACCGAAACGAGCGGTGCGCGGTTGCAGGAGAACGCGGTCGTGGTCACCGCCGACGGCAAACACCTCGGCAAGCTCCGCCTCGTCACCTTCGACCCCGTCTCCGGCATGGTGACCGGGCTCGTCGTCGAGGGACGACGGACGCCGGGACAGCGACTGGTCTCCTTGAGTCGCGTCAAGGAGGCGGGTCCGAACCGGATCATGACTGACCTGAGGTCGTCCGAATGGACAACGCTGCCTGTGTTCGCCACGGATTGGGAGATCCGCCAGGCGGTGCTCGACCGCTTGACGGCGGATCCGGAATTGCAGGCGCTGCCACGCTCGTTGCGCGTGGACGTCCAGGATCAGCGCGTTGCCCTACACGGGTACGCTTCCAACCGCGCGCAGGCGGACCGACTCTCAAAGCTGGTGCGTTCCATTCCGGGCGTCCTGGAGCTGGACCTGGATGTCCTAACCGACGAGGAGCTGGCTCGCGCCGTCAGCGAGGCGCTCCGGCGCGACCCGGCCACTGCAAAGGCTCGAGTCCAGGTCAACGCGCATCACGGCACCGTTGAGATCACCGGTGAGGCCCCCGACCGGCCAACCGTAAAAAGGATCGACACCGTGGCAAGCCAGGTACCCGGCGCGCAGGTGGTGCACAACGTGGTTAGCGTGCGCAGGACAGCCGGACTGGCATCCTAGATGGCTGATCCCGGTCGCGTGCGCCAGGTCCGGCGTTCCGATGGCGCAGCCCTCGAGGTGCTGTCGGAAGAGAGCGACAACGAACCCCTGGTCTTTCATTGGGGCACCCCCTGCGCGGCGGTCTGGTTCGATCCGCTGGTGAGCGCGGCCTCACGGGCGGGATTACGCCTTGTCACCTACTCCCGCCCCGGTTACGCCGGCTCGACGTCACGGCCCGGCCGGTCGGTGGCCGACGCGGCGGCCGATGTGACGGCCATCCTGGATGCCCTCGGCGCCAGCACCTTCGTCACCATGGGCTGGTCCGGCGGAGGTCCGCACGCCCTCGCGTGCGCTGCCTTACTCCCGGATCGGTGTGCCGCCGCCACCTCCCTCGCGGGCGTCGCGCCCTACCCTGCCGATGGACTCGATTGGCTGGCGGGCATGGGTCAAGAGAACATCGAGGAGTTTTCGGCGGCAATCGAGGGCGAGTCGGCGCTCAGCCCCGCTCTCCAGACGATGGCGAAAGATCTGCACGCGATCCGGGGGGCCGATGTGGCGGCGGCTCTGGGCGGCCTGGTATCCGACGTCGACAAACGCGCCTTGACCGGTGAGTTCGCGGGCGCCGTGGCGGCGTCCTTCAGGGGAGCTGTGTCCACCGGGATCGAGGGCTGGCGAGACGACGACCTGGCCTTTACCCGCGATTGGGGCTTCGACCTGGCCACGATTCGGTGCCCGGTCGCCGTCTGGCAGGGCGGACAGGATCGGATGGTCCCCTTTTCGCACGGCCAGTGGCTGGCCACGCACATTCCGACGGCGCGGGTCCATCTGTTTCCCGACGAGGGTCACCTCTCGCTGGCCGTCGCCT
>VBGO01000239.1:5242-5506 GCA_005882525.1 Chloroflexota bacterium | reverse complement strand
GAAGAACCCGAGGTCGATGTAGACCCGTATATCGGGCGGGCAATAAAAAGGGCCGACTTGGGAGGAGGCAACCCCGCAGCCGGTCGATACCTGGTCGCTGTAGATCACCGTCTTGGCCGGTTGGTACTGCGCGCCGGCCCGATTGAACTCGTCTGTCCAGAACTTCTGGATGCTGTTGACGTACCCAACGATCCGGCACTCCTCGCGCTGGTTGGCGTCCGATCCGGTATTGCACTGTTGCAGCGTGCTGGTCTGGGGCTGCTG
>VBGO01000239.1:0-5090 GCA_005882525.1 Chloroflexota bacterium | reverse complement strand
TATGGCGTGGTTGGCACGATGAAGCCGGAGGTGTTCGCGGGCAGGCTAAGCGTCGCAATCTGGGACGCATCCGCCCCAAGGACTTGCACCTGATCTCCATGCTCGGTGAGGAGATAGATCGTCTGCCCGTCGGCTGAAACCCAGACCGAACCGAGTGCGGCATCCGGTATCCACCGGCCTTTTACCGCCAGATCCGGCAGATGGACGAGCGACACGCCGCCCCGCGCCCCAAAGTCGCCGATGGCATACAGCCAGGTGCTATCCGGGGACAGCGCGGCCGTTCGGTCGATGGCGCCGGCGTAGGCGTCCGTGACCAGCAGCGAGCGAAGCCATGCCAGCGGGTTTGCGCCGGCCGACGCGACTTTCGTCGATTTGGCGATCGTCTGGTGGAGCAGGTCGATGACATGGAGCTCGCCGCTGCCACCCTCGTAGAGATACAGGGTATTGCCGTCCGACGAGAAGACAGGCGACACCCAGAAGGGATTGCGCTGGGGGACAAGGACCTCGTGGGTGAGCGTCATCCGAGCCAGGTCGACCCAGTCGACGGCACCATTCATCGGACAGAACGCCACCAGCGTGCGGCTGTCTGCGAGCACCCGGAACGAGAGCCCGCCCGCGGAATTCGAACCGCCGGCGACCAAGCCGTCGCACGCCAGTGTGTGGCCCGCGGTTCGCTGTTCGACGCGAAGCCTGCTGCCGTCGAACGCGAACCTGGCGATGGTCGTGCCCACGACGTAGACGTGCTCGGCGTGGGCACCGACGATCACGGGAATGCCATAGGACGGCGACGCAATGGCGATGGATGCCACGGCGCGGCCGATCGAGAGGTCAACCAATTGGAGCGTCGAGGGGGACCCGCCGACCACCGCCAGGTAGCGGCCATCGGGGCTGAGCATCTGCACGCCCAAGCTGGTCGACGACAGGCTAATCGTCCGCTCTTTGTGACCATCGACCGCGCTGAAGACGTCGATCCCGCCATCCGACAGGGCATACAGCTGCGATCCCGGTCACGATGTCGCCTGTGTAGGCATTGTTGCTTGACTGCTGGCTCGTGAGCCAGGCGTTGTTGGCGCCCGGTCCGGCGATGATGGGCGTCGTCGGCGCGGTCGTCACGCCCGGTGGTGCCACTCGGGATCGATGCAATGAGAAGGCGACGGCGGCGACCACCAGGCCGATCCCGAGGACAGCCGCGACCTGTCCGATGGCCACAAGCGGCCGGCGGCGTGACACGGGACGGAGCCGCTGCACGATCCTCGGCATCAGGTCCGGCGTCGAGCCGGCGATCGGATCCAGCGCATCATGGATATCGCCTCGCAGTGCGTCTTCGTGATTCACGCCTGGGCCTCCGCGATGGGAAAATCCGCTCGCAGCTCGCGGATGCCGCGATAGAGTCGCCCACGGACCGCGGCGTATGACGCGCCGGCGATGGTCGCGATCTCTTCCAGTGGCAGGTCGAGATAGAAATAGAGCACGACGACGAGACGCTGTTCCGGCCGCAGTCGCTTGAGCGCGCTTCGCAGGTCGACGCCACGGATAGCCTGGTCATCCGCCGCCTGCGCGCCACGCTGATCCGGGTCGATCTTGAGCACTCCCAACCAGCGACCGCGCCGGGTGGTCCGGCATTCGTTCGCGACGATGCCAAGGAACCATGGCTGCATCCCGGTGCCCTCGCGAAGCTGGTTGATCTTGCGCCACGCCTTCACTGCCGCCTCCTGGACCGCGTCCTCCGCGAGTTGCCGGTCCTGGAGCATGCCTGCCGCCAGCCGGTAGGCAGGTTCGAGCAAGGGCCGCAGCAGCGACGTGAAGGCCGCTTCGTCGCCGCGCCTCGCGTCCCGAACCAGATTCGGGTCGGCGGCGTGCTCCATGCCGTCGTCCTATATACGCTTCGACGACCTTGGTTTGTGACAGAACGCGGGGAAGACTCGGGCGCTTCGAACCAGCGCATGCGCAACCGCCTTAGACTGACCGCGACTGTCGCGTGGCGAAAGGTACGAGGAGGAAGCGCATGAAAGGGCAGACATCGAAACCGGTGGTGCTACACGAGGGCCAGGGCGACGCGACGTGGTTTATCGGCACCTTGATGACCAGGAAGGCCGGTACGACTGACGGAAACGGCAACGTTGCCTTCCTTGATCAACTGGCTCCCGCAGGATTCGGCCCGCCGCTTCATCTCCACCGCCGCGAAGACGAGGGCTTCTACATCCTCGAAGGGGAGGTCGACTTCGTCTGCGACGGCCAGGCCTTGCACGGAAGCGCGGGAACCTGGGTGTTTCTCCCGAAAGATCTGCCGCACGCCTACAAGGTGCGAGGCGAAACGGCCGCTCGCATGCTGACCTTTACCTTTCCCGCCGGTTTCGAGCGGTTCGTCAGCGAACTGGGATCACCCGCTCCGCGGCGCACCCTGCCGCCGCAAGAGCCGCCCGATGTCGCCAGGATTGCCGCGGTAGCCGCGAAGTACGGCATCGAGATCTTGGGTCCTCCCCCGGATTAGCCCGCGCCTTCGCTGAGGAACCAGTCCAGCACCACGGAGGCGTGACGGTCCGGGGGGAAGATCGGGTAGAAGACATGCTCGATCGTATCGCCTCGAACGATCATGGTGAGACGTTTGTACAGCGTCAGGCCGTTCGCCTCGAACGTCGGCAGATCCAGGGCTCGCCCAAGCAAGCGCTTCGGATCTGAAACCATCGGGTAGGGCAAATGCAGGCGACGGACGAGCGCCTGCTGATATTCGGTCGGATCGGTCGACAGGGCGACCACTTGCTCCGCGCCCGCGGCCTTTAGCGCAGCCAGGCCGTCCCGGAAGCTGCAGGCCTCCTGGCTGCAACCGCGGGCGCCGGGGATCTCATTCCAACCCTTCGGTATGTCCGCTCCGGGCTTGCCGGTTGACGGGTAGACGAATAACACCCAGCGTCCCGCGGTGACGCTGTCGAGGCGGACCGGGTTGCCTTCAGTGGCTTGCAGAACGAGGCCGGGTAGCGTTAATCCCGCAAGGTGTTGGGCAGCTCCGTCGTCGGCCGGGGCCGGCAAGTCGTCGGGCAGAGGATCGGGTTGGGGGAGCATCTCGGACCATCAGTCCTTGAGTGGCCATTTCGCCGGATCACCGAGCACGGTCTCGGCGGCGGCCTCCTGTATCTTCGCAGCTTCATCCGCTGAGAGGCTCGAATGATATCCAAGACCGCGCGGGCTCTCGCGGAAGATGGTGGCGTAGAAGACGCAGGCTGCGAGGTAGGTGCCGGCTTCAGTTGGGTGGCTGCCGTCGTCTTGCCAGAGAACGGGCGGCGCCGGCTGGTTGACCATCGCCGACCAGGCAACGCCGACCGGTGCAATCGTCGCTTGCTGCTCGGCGGCGATTGCGAGGTATCCCTCATCGATCGATGCTTGCATGCTCCCATAGTCTGGCATTCCGTTCTCGGGCCATCCGGCACGTCGTGCCCAGGTCAGGTAGAAGACCGGTCGGGCACCATGATTGCGAATCATGCCGACGAGGCGGCGGGCCGCTGGATACATCTGGGTTTCACGGAATTGCGCCACCGATGGAATCTGGCTCTGCTCCTGGAGGACGACGACGTTCCAACTGGCCGAGCCAAGCTTGGCTGCTGTGGTCGATGAGCCGGCATGGTCGTCGAGCGTCGCACCGTCCACCGCCGCTGTACCCGTCTGCACCCGATGGCCCCCCGAGCGGGCGAGGCTGGCGAAGACGCTCGGTAAGTCGTTCACCGTCGTGTAGCTGTTGCCGATGAACAGGATGCGTGTGCATGCCGGAGTGCGTTCGGAGGTTGGGCAGCCGCTGTTCAGCTGAAGGGTTAGAAGGGCAAGCCCGACGGCGGCGCTAAGGCCCGCGACGAGCAGGATCGACTTCGTCCCCACCCCGGCCACCCGGTCATGATGCGCCCAGATCCGCTCGCAGATGTAGTCTTAACCGCCTTGTCATGGGCGACGCATACGTGACCCGGAGGGCATCGATGGCGAAGGGGTTCACCGATCGGCTGAAGGCGGGCCAGATCATGGTCGGGGACGGCGCCACTGGCACCAGCTATCAGCAGATGGGGCTGCGGATCGGTGTCGCGCCGGAAGACTGGGTATTCGACGAACCCGGCAAGGTGCTCGCCCTTCACACCGCCTTTGTCGACGCGGGTGCGGACATCATCCTGACCGATACCTTCGGCGGGACGTCCCTGCGCCTGCGGGAATCCGGATATCCGGGCCGCGCAACGGAGTTGAATCGGGCAGCCGCACAGCTGGCGCGCCGGGCGGCGGCGACGAAAGACGGTGTGCTGGTGGCCGGCTCGATGGGGCCGACCGGGATGCTGATGGAACCGTTCGGCGAGCTGACGCCGGCCGCTGCTGCCGATGCCTTCGGCGAACAGGCCGCCGCCCTTGAGGCTGGCGGCGTGGACCTTCTCCTGCTGGAAACCTTCTTTGCGTTGGAGGAGGCGCTGGCCGCCATCGATGGGATTCGACGGATCAGCACCCTGCCGCTGGTGGTCTCCTTCAGCTTTGACCAGGGCACTCACACGATGATGGGTCTTAGCCCCACGAAGATGGTCGAGGCGCTTCGGCCGTTGGGCGTTGCCGCGATCGGCGCCAACTGCGGCCGCTCGCTCGCCGACATGGAACGGGTCGTCGCCGAGCTGGCAGCTCTGGACGCGGGAATCCCCTTGTGGATTAAACCCAACGCCGGACTGCCTCGGATGGTTGGTGAGCTGGCGCGCTATGACACGGGGCCGGCCGAAATGGCCGAGTATGCCGTGCGCTTCATCGAGGCTGGCGCAAGCGTGGTCGGCGGGTGCTGCGGCAGTTCCCCCGAGCACGTCGCCGCCATCGTCGCTGCCGCGAGGCCGGGCTGAAGCGGGCGTACGCGAAAACGCTTGACCGATCGCAAAAGAATCGGCAAATCGCAGTTGCCGTGGTTGGATCGCGGCACGGCCGGCGCCTAGAGTGAAACTGTGGCAGAGCCACGCGATATCGTTGTGGTCGGCGGATCCGCGGGCGCGATCGAATCGTTGAGCACCCTCGTTTCCCATCTCCCCGCGGAGCTCGACGCCGCGATCTTCGTAACCATCCACACGCTTCCGATCGGCGACAGCTTG
>VBGO01000015.1 GCA_005882525.1 Chloroflexota bacterium | reverse complement strand
CGGTCGTTCGTCAACTTCGCCAGCCCCTCGAGCGTTTGCGGGTTCAGGCCCAGGTTGAGGACCGTGTCCATCATCCCCGGCATCGAGAACTTGGCGCCCGAGCGGACCGAGACCAGCAGGGGATTCTTGACGTCGCCGAGCTTCTTGCCGGTCTTCTCTTCGACGTGATGCAGGGCCTCGATCGCCTGCTCCCACATGCCGTCCGGAAACCGCTTGCCCGAGGCGTAGTAGGCGTTGCAGGCCTCGGTCGTGATCGTGAAGCCGGGCGGCACCGGGAGGCCGGCGCGGGTCATCTCGGCGACGCCGGCGCCCTTCCCGCCGAGCAGGTCGCGCATGTCCTTGTTGCCTTCCTCGAACAGATACACCCACTTCTTGGTGGTCGTGGTGGCGGACGTGCCGCGTGCTTGCGTCATGATGGCCATGCGAAAAATCTCCTCCTGTTAGGCCGGTTCCCCGTCAGGATAACGGAACCCGGCCGCGTAACCGGATCCCGTCCGCGGCGTTAACAACGGTGAGGATCGAGAACCAGTGCGAAGGACAACAATCGCGCTCGTGATCGTCACCGCAATCAGCTGCGCCGCGAGCGTCGTGTTCGCCGCCGGCTGGATGGGTGAGCGGACCACGCTGCACTCGGTCCAGGCTCAGCTCGCCGCCATGCGACGTGAAGTGGCCGTTCGCCCATCGGTTTCTGCGACCGCCGGCGCGACGGCGACGCCAATCGCCACGGCGACCCCCGAAGCCACTCCTACCGGATCAACGAGTCATGTGACCTGTCCGGCGGCGTCATCCGCGACGGCGACGGCGCCGGCGGCATCGCCGGCCTATCCGCAGATCGAGAGCGTGGCCGACAACCTCGGCCGCATCTGGTTTCCCTACGACCAATCCACCGTCAAGGTCGGAACGGCGTTCTGCTTTACGGTCAAAGCGATTGACCCATTGAACCGCCCGCTTCAATACAAGGTCTGGACCGGGGACCGGCCCAACGAGAGCCTGGTGTGCGATTGGGGCGGACCCAGCTGCCGATGGACCGCGCTCCAACCGTCGGGAGTCAACTACACGCCCTACAACATGCGGTTCTCCATCGCGGCCCGCACCAGCGATTCGGCGCATCGCCTGTCCAATGGCGCCTGTTTCCGCGACGACGCCTGCGACGCCGTCACCTGGATCCAGTTCACCCTGGACTGAACGAAAGGCTCGGCGGAGTTAGAAGGCGCCGGCCGGCGTGTACCCGGTGGTATCGGTGGCGCCGTAGGTCGCCAGGTTGGAGCTGTAGGTGGGTTTCTCCACCAGCACCGGCTTGTCTGACGAGACCACGATCCCCAGTGGTGAGAAGCCGGGACCCAGGCCCCCGCCCGTCGTGCTGAAGACCAGCACGGTGCGCCGGGTGCTGTGGGTCACCACGAACTGCTTGGTCACCTTGGCGCCGGTCGTGTAGTAATCGACCGTGACGTTGGCGTCGAGCGCCCCGGAGTTCTGGATCGTCAGGTAGTCGTTCTCGCCCACCGCGGTCGAGGCGGCGGCGAAGCCGAAGAGCGTCCCCAGGCCGGTCGCCCCCACCACCACGTGGGCGCCCGCCACCGGACCGGTGCCGAAGTTGAAATACATGTACATCGGCCGCTCGGCCACGATCGGCTGGGTCGAGCTGATCGCAGTCGAGACTCCGACGTAGCCTCGTCCCACCCCCAGGTTGGAGGCGTCGAAGACCAGCGCCGTCACCCGGCTCTGCTTCGGCACGTTGACGGTGACCGTCTTGGTGCCGAGGTCGTACAGGTAGGTCAGCGTCACGCTGGCGTCGTTCAGGCCGGGGTTCTGCAGCGTCAGGTATTCATTGAAGCCGGCCAGCGTCGTCCCCTCGGCGAAGTTCCAGGTGGTCGAGGGAGCGTTGGCGCCGAGGGCGTCGTGCCCGTCCGCGATCGGGCCGTAGCCGAAGTTGTAGTGCATCACGTACATCGGCCGCTCGGCCACGATCGGCAGCGTGCGCGACTTGACCTGCACCGACACTCCCACCACCCCGCCCCCGACGCCGCAGCTCACCAGCGGAGCGCAGTTGGCGTTGTCGAACAGGTTGCCGAGGCCGACCACGACCGTGATCCGCGTGTTGGCCGGCACCGTCAGCGTTTTCACCGGGTGCTGGTTGCGATCGGTGGCGTAGGTGAGGTCGACCACCACCTCGCTGGAATTCGGATTCTGGATCGAGAGGTACTCGGCAAAGGCGGACAGCGTCGAGCCCTCGGCAAAGTACCAGGTGGTCGCGGGCGCGGGTGCGCCGACCTTGTCGGTCGAGCCGAGCCAGGTGCCGTTGTTGAAGTGCATCACCCGCTCGACCACGCCCGGCACCGACAGGATGACCCGCGCCGAGACCTGGTGCCCGGCGTTGACGTCCGCGTTCACGTCCTCCAGCAGGACGTGCCCGGCGGTCAGCGACCGGACCACCGTCGGCTGGTGCCCCTGCTCGGTGTAATAGTCGATCGTCGCGGTGCCGCTCTGGCTCGGGGTGAGGATCGACAGCGTCTCCTGGAAGCCGGCCCCGGTGAAGCCCTCGGCGAAGTAGAAGCTGGTGCCGAGAATGCCCTTCCCGGTCAGCGGGACGACCTGGTTGCCGCCGCTGGCGTTGTCCGCGATCGTGAGGCTGGCACTCTTGTCACCGCTGGTCTGCGGGCTGAACCTGACCGTGATCGTGCAGTGACTGCCGGACGCCAGCGAGCCGCCGGTGGGGCAATCGTGCTCCCGGGAGAACTCCGAGGCATTGGCCCCCGTGAGGGTGATGCTCGCGATCTGCAATGGTCCTGATCCGGTGCTCGTCAGGGTCACGGTTTTCCCGGCGCTGGTGGCCCCGGTGTTGACCGAACCGAACGCCAGCGCGGTCGGGCTGACGGTGGCGGTCGCCCTGGTGCCGGCTTGGCGGCCTTGCTCCCGTCGTCGGTCGCCGAGATATTCAGCGTGGTGCTGCGCAGCCCGACGGCGCTCGGCGCGAAGGTGACCACGATCGGGCAGCTGCTGCCGGCCGCCAGCTTGGCCGGTGCCGACGGGCAGCCGCTGGCGTCGACCGTGAAGTCCGTGGTGCTGTCGAGGCCGACGCCGGTGATGGTGGCGTCGCCGTTCGGCGTGAGGCCGGTGCTCGACAGGGTGATCGTCTTGTTACTGGAGGTGGCCAGCAGCTGGTTGCCGAAGACCAGCGGCGACGGCGCCGCGCTGATCGCCGCCCGGGTCAACCCGTTGCCGGCGAGCGAGACGGTTTGGGGGCTGCCGCTGACCTCGTCAGGGACCTGGAGGACCGCGCTGAAAGCCCGAACGTCGTTCGGGGTGAACGTCACCCCGGTGCTGCAGCTGGCCGACGGCGCCACCACCGTGTTGGAGCAGGTATCGGCGGTGGTTGCGAAGTTGCCCGGGTCGCTTCCGCCGAAGCTCAGCGCCCCAATGTGGAGATCCCCGGTGCCCACGTTGCTGACGGTCGCCGTCATCGGGCCGCTGGTCGTCTCGCGGATCTGGCCCGCGAACGTCAGCGACGGCGTCAGGCTGACCGCGGGCGTCAGCGCCTCGGTCATGGCGGCCCAGTTGACGCCGTCCCAGTCGGGGTTGTTGGCGACGGTGTCGAAGTTGACGGGGACGCCGGGGTCGACCGGGCCGGTGATGCCGACCTGGCCCTCGTCGACCACGGTGCCGGCGCTGTCGTAGTAGGTCAGGATGACCGTGAGGTCCCGGACCGGGACATCCATGTTGTTGGTGACGGTGCCGCTCACGTGCGGCAATCCCTCGTCGCCGGTCGTGACACTGGTCACCAGGGTCGTGAACTGGTGGTTGGCCACGGTCGTCGTGGCCGCGCCGCCGGTCAGCTCGCACCCGTAGTGGTCGTAACTCGCCGGCGGGACCAGGAACAGGGCGTCGAACGGCGAGGTCTCACCCCCGAGCAGGATGTCGGCCGCCGTGTCGGTGGTCTCCGTCTGCAGCACCGTATTGTCTTGGTCGTACAGCCGGCAGGTAACGCGCACGCTGCGGGCGCTGTCGCTGCTGGCGGCGTTCGAGACCTCACCGACGACATGCCGGGCCTTGGGGGCCACCGGTTCCACGAAGGTCGAGCTGTTGGTGCCCAGGCTCAGGCTGGTGGCGGCGGCGGCCGGCATCGCCGGCAGGATCAGGCCAGGCGCGAGGGGCAGCACGAGGACCGCCAGCCAGGCGGCCACGCCGCGCCGGCGAAGGCGTGGTGATCCCGTGTGGCGAGCCCGCCAGGCAAGCACGACACCCAGTGTCCCGGCCGCCGCAAGCAGCGACAAGGCCTGATCGGCCGGATGGGCAGGCAGCCGTTTTTGCCTGCGCGGGCAAAGGCCCGCGCCGCTTCGGGCACGGCGCGACCCGGCTTAGAAGCTGCTCGGCGAATAGGCCGCGGTGTCGGTGGCCCCGTAGCTGGCCGGGTTCGAGCCGTAGGTCGCCTTCTCCACCAGGATCGGCTGGTCGGAGGTGACGACCATGCCGAGCGGGCTCAGGTTCGGCCCGATCCCCTCGCCGTTGTTGCTGAAGACCAGCACCGTGTGGCGGCTGTTGGCGGCTACGGCAAAGGCTTTGGTGACCTTGCCGCCCGTGGTGTAGTAGGCGATGCTGATGTTCGCGGCGACCCCGTTCGGGTTCTGGATCGTCAGGTAATCGTTGTCACCCGCCAGGGTGCTGGCGGCGGAGAACCCGAACAGCTTGCTCAGTGCCGTCGCGCCCACCACCACGTGCGCGCCGGCGACCGGCCCGCTGCCGAAGTCTCGCACCATGTACATCGGCCGCTCCGCCACGATCGGCTGGTCGGCGGTAATCTGCACCGAGACGCCGACGTAGCCGGCGCCGAGGCCGTGGTGAGCCGCGTCGAAGACCAGCACGGTCTGCCGGCTCATTGGGCTCAGGCTCAGCGTCCGGGTGGCGGTGCCCAGGTCGTACTGGTAGGTCAGCGTCACGTTGGCCCAGTTGCCGCCCGGGTTCTGGAGCGTCAGGTACTCGTTGAAGCCGGCCAGGGTGTTGCCTTCCGCGAAGTTCCACTGAGTCGCGGCGGCGTTGGCGCCGAAGGCATCGTGTCCGTCGCGGATGATCCCCGCGCCGAAGTTGTAGCCGTTGACGTAGAAGGGCCGCTCCACGACGATCGGGAAGCCGCGCGATTTCACCTGCACCGAGACGCCGACGATGCCGCCGCCGACGCCGCAGTTCGAGCTGGCGGTACACCCCGGGTTGTTGGTCAGGTCGCCCTGGTAGACCGCGACCGTCGTCCGGCTAAGTCCCGCCAGGGTGAGGGTCTTGACTGGATGGGCCCCCATGTCCGTCGCGTAATTGAGGTCGACGACGACCGGCGCCGGGTAGGGGTTCTGCATGGTCAGGAACTCGCTGAAGATCGACAGCGTCGAGCCTTCGGCGAAGTCCCATTCGGTCTGGGGCAGCGGCGTGCCGACCACGTCCGTCGACCCATGCCAGTTGCCGTAGTTGAAGTGCATGGTGCGCTCCACCACGCCGGGGCCGGACAGCGCCACGATCGCCGACACCTGCTGGTTGGGCCCGGCGTCGGCGTTGACGTCTTCGACCCAGACCTGCCCGGCGGTCAGCGATCGGGTGATCGTCGGCAGGTGGCCGGCGGCGGTGTAGAAATCAATGGTCGCCGAGCCCGACTGGTTCGGCATCAAGATGGAAAGCGTCTCGGTGAACCCGCCACCCGTGAAGCCCTCGGCGAAATAGAACGTGTTGCCGGTCGGCGGCGACGGCACCAGGCTGGGGGCGTTGAGGAACTCCTCGGCGTTGTAGGCGTAGCCGTTCGGGGCCACCACCCACGCGGTCGCCACGTAGGTGTAGTTCCCCAGGATGTTCGCCCGGTGGCCCGGGCTGTTCATGTACATGGTGTTGACCTGGGTGTCGTTGATGCCGCTGGAGATATAGGCGACGTTCTCGCCGGCCGAGGTCGCGCCGACCCCACACTTGAGGTCGTTGGTCGGTCCGTCGGTGTGCGAGAGGAAGCCCTGGTTCGCGATCCGCTGCGCGTTGGCCATCGCCACCGAGGCCAGGCAATCGCTCCAGGCCAGCGCCGGCAGTCCACCATTCGTCGCCCGGTCCTGATTGATCAGGGTTTGGAGCGTCGACCCGCCGGCCGCGGCGGGGCTCGCGCCCAGGGCCAGCAGCAGCACCAGCGTCGCGATGAACGTCGACGCGCGCCGCGAGACTCTTCCCATGGCAGGGGTGTAACGGGGCGCCTGCTGCGGTCGGTGCGCACTTCACCGAGGAGTGACAGGGACGTCGGAGCTCCGCCCCTGCGATGTCGCGGGACTGTTTAAAAGGCGGCGGGAGAAACGCCCTGGGTGTCGGTCGCCCCGTAACTGGGCGTGGTCGAGTTATAGGTGGGCTTCTCCACCATCACGCCCAGGTCGGAGGTGATGACGAGACCGAGCGGCGACACGCCCGGGCCGACGCCTTCGGCGCTGTTGAAGACCAGCACGGTGTGGCGCGTGTTGGCCGGCACCACGATCGCTCTGACGATCGGCGGGCCCGCGCTCTCGTAGTACGTCAGCAGCAGGTTGGCGGGGGCGGAGTTGGGGTTCTGGATCGTCAAGTAATCGTTCTCCCCCGCCAGCGTCGACAGCGCGGCGAAGCCGAAGAGGCGGGCGAAGGCCGTCGCGCCGACCACGTCATGGGCACCGGCCACAATGCCGGTTCCAAAATCCCGGACCATGTACATCGGCCGCTCCACGACGACCGGGACATCCGAGGTGACCTGCACCGACACGCCCACGAAGCCGGTGCCCACCCCACCGTGACCGGCATCGAAGACCAGGACGGTGCTGCGACTCCGCGGCCCCACATTCACGCTCCGGTTCACGACCCCGCTGTCATCGATGTAGCGCAGGTTCACGTGGGCCGTCGAGCCGACCGGGTTCTGGATCGTGAGGTACTCGTTGAAGCCGGACAGCGTCGTCCCCTCCGCGAAGTACCACTGGGTGCCGCCTGCGTTGGCGCCGAACGCCACGTGCCCGTCCCGGATTGGCCCGGATCCGAAGCTGTAGTTCATCACGTACATGGGACGCTCCGCCACGATCGGCAGCGTCCGCGACCGCACCTGCACCGAAACGCCCACCGTCCCTCGCCCGATCCCGCAGGTCGTGAGCGCCTGGCAGTTGCCATTGTTGCCCAGGTCTCCCGCGTACACCGCCACCGTGACCCGGGAATTCGCCGGGATGGTCAGCGCCTTGTTCGGTTGCGCATTCTGGTCGGTGTAGTAATGCAGGTCGACCGTCACCGACGACGCGTTCGGGTTCTGCAACGACAGGTACTCGTTGAAGGCGGAGAGCGTCGAGCCTTCGGCGAAGTCCCATTCCTGCGCCGGGCTCGGCGTGCCCACCTGGTCGGTCGAGCCCAGCCAGGTGCCGTTGTTGAAGTGCATGACCCGCTCCACCACCCCCGGCACCGAGAGGACGACCCGGGCCGAGACCTGGTGGTCGGCGCCGACGTCGGCGTTGACGTTTTCGACCAGCACGCGACCGGCGGTCAGGTTGACGTTGACGGTCGGTTGATGGCCCTGCTCGGTGTAGTAGTCGATCGTGGCCGTGCCATTCTGGCTCGGCGTCAGCAAGGACAGGGATTCCGTGAACCCGGTCCCGGTGAACCCTTCCGCGAAGTAGAACGTCGTGCCCGAGGGCGGCGTCTCGCCGAAGGTCTCGATGTGGCTGCCGTCCGGGACGAACACCCGGCCGCCGCCGGCGGCCGGCGTCGAAAAGTTGGCCGCGCTGCCCGCCAGGTTGGTCGAAAACGTCGTCGCCCCGGTCGTCGGGTCAAGCCCGTAGAGGATGCCGCTGTAGTCGATCGTCCAGACCAGGCCGTCGGCGATGATCGCCGGCCCCGAGTAGGGCACGGCCGGCCCGCGCCAGGCGACCGCGAACGACGGCGTCGGGCCGGTGGTGACGGTCACCGCCACCAGCTGGTTGGCGCACGGCACATAGAGGTAGGGGGCGGCATACGCCGTCCCACCGAACGCCGCACCCGACGTCTGGGTGCAGATCCGGGCGCTGTAGAGCGGCGTGTTGTGGTTCGCGCCGCCCAGGCTGTTGGTGTCGAGCAGATAGCCGACCCCCTCCTTGCCGATCTGGAACAGCAGGTTGTTGCCGAGCAGCGTCGGCCCCACGGATCCGAGGTCGACGTCGGCGTTGTCCAGCGCCAGCCAGTTCGCCGGCGCGAAGTAATCGGTGATCGTCTGGCCCAGGGTGGGGGGCAGCTTCAGGACGGTCTCGCCGTAGTCGAAGGTCCCGCTCGAGAAGGTGTTGCCGGTGGTCGCGTAGATGTTCCCCGCGGCGTCGATCGCCTGCCCCGACGGCGCCCAGATCCCGTTGCCTCGGTTCGGGCTCGGCACTTCGAATGACGACACCGCGCCGCTGGCGGTGGCCGGCGTGCCGGCGATCCAGCCCCGGTAATTGCCGCAGTCGGGGACGCGGCCGCCGAACGGGATATAGACCGTCCCGTTGTTGAGCGACAGGCCGCCGCGCTGGCCCTGGACTCGCGGGTCGAAGACGGGCAGGCTGGCGCTGCCTCGGGCGGGCGCGATCGTCTTGTGCCACAGCACGGCGCCGTTGGAGATCTGCAGCGCCGTCAGCTCGAAGTGGATGCTCGCATTCGTCCCGGTCCAGGTCAGGCCGACGACATAAATCTCGGTGCCGTTCGGGTCGATGACCGGCGTGCTCGTGATGCCGTTGGGATCGATGTTGCTGCACGCCAACGCGCTGGCCGGCACCGCGGTGCCGACGCTGGTGGCCCACAGCTGGGTGCCGCTGGTCGCATCGAGCCCGTAGACGGTGTCGTTCTCGGTCGCGACCAGGAGCGTCGTCCCGGCCAGCACCGGCTCGGCGTACACCCGGCCGTCGAGGGTGGCCGAGCTCCACAGCCGGCTGATGGACTGGAACGCCGGATCGCTCGTATCGTTCCCGGTCCGCGCGTTATCGAGGTGGTAGGTCGGCCAGAACGGGCTCGGGGCCGCGGTCGGAAGCGCCGGCCGGATGGGAGCGCCGAAGGCGGGGACGGCTGCGAACAGCGACGCCAGCAGGACGAGTCCAACCACCAGACCCCCCCGGATACGCCGGCGCTTGCCCCGATCCCCTTGTAAAACGGGCGGAATGTATCACGAGTCGGCAGCTCGTGCAACCCGGGCTAAAAGCCGCCGGCCGGCGAATACCCCATGGTGTCGGTGGCCCCGTAGCTCGCGATGTTCGAGCTATAGGTCGGTTTTTCGACGATCACCGGGTGGTCGGCCGAGACGACCATCCCGAGGGGGGAGATGCCGGGCCCAACGCCCCCTGCCGTTTGGAAGATGAGGACCGTGTGGCGCGTGTTGCCCGCCACGCTGAGGGTCTTGCTGCCCACCTTTCCATTGCTCGAGTAGTAGTCGATCGTGATGCTAGCCGTCGTGGCGTTGTTGTTTTCGATGGTCAGGTAGTCGTTGTCACCGCTGGCCGTGGACGCGTCCGCAAAACCGAAGAGCGTGGCACGGGCGGTGGCGCCGACGACGTCGTGGGCGCCCTTCACCGAGCCGGTGCCGAAGTCGTGGACCATGTACATCGGTCGCTCCGCCACGATGGGCTGGTCCGACGTCACGACCGTCGACACACCGACGTAGGGCCGGCCGATACCGTAGTGCGCCGGGTCGGCGACCACGGCGGTCTGCCGGCTGTGCGGGTTTACCTGGAGGGATACGTCCCTGGTGCCCAGGTCGTCGATGTAATGCAGCGTCACGTGCGCGGTCTGGGGGCCAGGATTTTGCAGACTGAGGTACTCGTTGAAGCCGTTCAGCGTGGTGCCCTCGGCGAAGTGCCAGCTGGTCGCCGCCGCATTGGCGCCGAAGGCATCATGGCCGTCCCTGATCGGGCCCGATCCAAAGCTGTAGCCCATGACATACATCGGCCGCTCGACCACCAGCGGCAGCGACTCCGACTTTACCTGGACGGAGACGCCGACGAGCCCCGGACCCACGCCGCAGGTCGCCATCGGATCGCAGTTCGTCCTTCCACGGCGATCGCCATTGAACACCTGCACGGTGGTGCGGCTGCTGGCGGGCAGCGTCAGCGTCTTGGTTGGATGGTCGCCGGCATCCGTCGCGTAGTTCAGGTCGGCGGTAACCGTAACCGGATTCGGGTTCTGCAACGATAGAAACTCACTGAACGCCGGCAGGGTCGAGCCTTCGGCGAAATCCCACTCGCTGGCCGGCGCGTTGACGCCGACGCTGTCGGTCGATCCGAGCCACGTGCCGTTGTTGAAGTGCATGGTGCGCTCGACCACGCCGGGTCCCGAGAGAGTCACCTTCGCGGAGACCTCCTGGCCCGGACCAACATCCCGGGCGACATCCTCCACCACGACCTTGCCCGCCGCCAGCGGAACCGACACCGTGGGTTGGTGACCAGCCTGCGTGTAGTAGTCGATGGTGGCGGTCCCGATCTGTTTGGGCATCAGGAGTGAGAGGCTCTCCGCGAATCCGGACCCGGTGAATCCCTCGGCAAAGTAAAAGCTGGTTGGGGTTGGCGTCGCGGTTGGCGTCGGCGTTGGGGTTGGCGTCGGTGTCGGCGTCGGCGTCGGCGTCGGTGTTGGTGTGGGCGTCGGGTTGACGGTCGCGGCGAAGGCCACGAGCCGGTTCCTCGACGGCGCGATCAGCACCCCCTGCGCCGCCGCCAGCCCGGTGAGCGGGTATCCCCAGTCGGCGTTGTTGTCCGGCATGGTGAAGCCAATGCCGACATTCGCGTTCCAGGGCGACGAGCCGGTGGTCCCCTCGACGGCATACAGATTGCCGTTGGCCGAGCCGACGTAGACCATCCCGTTGACCACGATGGGCCCGCTGTCGAGCGCGCCGTCGCCCGAGAAGGTCCAGGTCAGCGCACCGGTGGCCAGGTCGTGCGCCTCGAGGGCGGGGCCATTGAGGAAGAAGCCGAGGTTCCCCATGAACGCCGGCGGTGGCTGACCGGTGAAGCTGCCCACCTGGCTGCCGGTTGCCCCGTCGAGCACCGGGTTGCCGCTGTTGGTGCGTTGCCGGTTGTAGACCTTGCCCGCATAGGTCACGGTCGTCGCCGCCAGCCCGCCGCTGCAGTCGTTCGGATGGAACCAGATCTGGGCCCCGGTCGTGGGGTTGAAGTCCCAGGCGGCGTTGCACCCGCCACCGATGTACAGGTCGGTGGCCGTGACCGCCGGCGAGGCGTGATCCAGACCCAGCTCCGGCGTCGTCCATAACACAGCGCCGTCGGTCTCGCGCAGCGCATACAGCGTGCCTCCGTTCCCATTGCCCGCCGTGTACACGATGCCGTTGGCCGCGGTCGGCGGCGTCTGGAAGATGTACTGGCTGGCCACCCCATTGACGACTTTCAAGAGCGATAGGTCGGTTCGCCAGAGCTCGCGGCCGTTGGTCACATCGAAGGCGCGCACCAGGCCGTCCGTGCCGACCGCGAAGACCTTGCCGAGGTCATAGGCCGCGTTCGCCCACTGTCCTGGTGGCAACGAGTAGGGCAACCAGGAGGGTTTGCCCGATTGCAGGTCGAGTGTGAACAACACGGCTCCCGCAGCCATGTCATTGCCCGCGAACACCCAGGCTTTCCCATCGGTGATCAGCGGATAGGAGACCCGGCCGGGGAAGTCGACGCTCCAGGCGGGTTCCAGTGGCGGCGCGAGCGGGTCCGCCGCCTGCAAGCCGTCGTGGGCCGGGTCGATCTGGTACCCGACCACCTGATCCGCGGCGGCGGTGGTGGTGTTCGCGGTCGCCCTGGTCTGGGGCGCGCGCGGCGCCGCCGGGACGGCCTTCACCGCCAGCGGTGTAGCGCCGGTGCTCTTGGCGGTCGCCCTGGTCTGCGGCGCGCGTGGTGCGGCTGGTGTCGGGCCGGGCACCATCGAGTAGGCCCACATCGTGTCCTCGCNCGGTACGCGTTGTCCTCTTTGGGTGCGGCAAAGACGCGCCCGACGTTCTCGCTGCACGCCGCTTGGCCGGTGCGCGCATCGACGGCGAACACGTTGCCCTGGACGCCGGCGACGTAGACATAGCCGTTGTCAACGATGGGCGGCGTGACCAGGCCGTCCGCCGGCGTAAAGTTCCAGGCAACGAATCCGGTATCGAGGTCGACGGCCTCGAGGCCGCGCCAGCCGTTCATCCCGGTTAAGAAGATCCCGAGCGATCCGTAGAATGCCGGGGCGGTAGCGCCGCTGAAGCTCCCCACCGCCCGGCCGGTGGTCGCATCGAGAATCAGGTTTCCGGTCAACGGATCGCGGACGTAGAGGCGGCCGCGATAGAGCGCCGGCGCTCGGCCACGATCGCTCTGACAGCTGCCGTCGTGGTGCCAGATCAGGGCTCCGGTGCCCGGATCGAAGTCGTAGACCTGGCCACAGCCGTAGGAAACGTAGACGCCGGTATCCGACACCACCGGTGCGCTCAGCACGCCGTTGACCACGGGCGCAATCCAGCGAATGGAGCCGTCGGCTTCATTGACGGCGTAGATTGTGCCGCCGGCGCCGGACGCCCCAGCAGGCCCGGAGGTATAGACGATGCCATTGCGCGCCACCGGTTCGCTGCTGAACCACGGATCTCCGGGCAGCTGTCTGGACCAGACCGTCGCCATGGTGCTCGGATCGATGCCACGCAGCAGCCCGGTCCCATTGATGGCAAAGATCTTCCCGGCGTCATAGGCGATGTTGGTCGCCTGTGAGCCGAGGTCGATTGTCGGGCCCGAGCTGCCCGTCGCGAGGACGATGTCCGAGAGCCAGCCCGCCGCCAGGTAGACATGGCCATTGACGATCAGCGGATGCGACGCGGCGCTGATGCCCCGGCTCCACTTCAGCGTCAGCGGTGGCACGGTGGCGTCCGCCAGCTGGGCGCCCGAATGGTTCGTGTCGACCTGGAAGGCGACCTGCTGCCCGGTGGAGCTGCCCACGGTCAGGGGTGGAAACATCGGCGTCACCGTCGGAGGCGGGCCGGGGCTGGCCGGGGTGGCGTTGGCCGCAAAGACCTGCAGCACGGTGCCTTCCGGGATCGCGAGCATGCCGTCCGCGGCTGCCAATCCCACCAGGGGGTTGCCGGACTGTTCAGGAGCAAGATCGACGCTCGAGGCGAGCGCGCCGCTCCAGGCCTGCTGACCGCTGGCGGCCCCCAGCGCAAAGAGCGTCCCGGACCAGCTCGCCGTGTAGACGTAGCCACCCACCAGGATGGGCGGCAGCAGACCGTGTCCATCGCCGTTGAAGCTCCAGGCGACCTCTCCGCTGGAGAGGTTGCGGGCTTGCAGGGCGGTGGCGCTCGACATGAAGTAGCCCAGCGAACTGCTGAAGGCCGGCGGGCCCGCGGACACGACGCTGCCGACCACACTGCCGGTTGCGCCATCCAGGACGACGTTGTTCGCCATCGACGGGTCGCGGACATAGAGGCGGCCGTTGAAAAGCGCCGGCGTTGTCCCGCCACGCGTATCGGGATTATTGGCCGGCCCTGGGCAGCTTGCGGCGTAATGCCACAGCTCGTGCCCCGTCAGCGGGTCGAACTTATAGGCCTCATCGCAGGCCGACGACACATACACGCCCGTCCCATTGACCGCCGGCGAGCTGTGGTCGCCGTTGTTGATGCGGGCGGTCCAGCGGACCGATCCGTCGGACTCGTTGACGGCATAGAGCGTCCCGCCAAAGCCACCGCCGGTCGTATAGACGGTGCCGTTCAGCGCAGTGGGAGCGCTGGTGAAGAGGCGCTGCCCGGCGAGTTGCGTGAACCAGAGCGAGCGACCGCTGGCGGCGTCGATCGCCTCGAGCCCGCCGTTCCCGTTCAGGATGAAGAGATGCCCGCTCTCGTAGGCGGCGTTGTTGAACAGCGAGGTGCTTCCGATGTCGACGGCGGGCCACAGCTGGGTACCGCTGGCGAGGTCGAAGCCATAGAGGGTAGCACCGCCGGTGTAGCCACCAGCGACGGTGACGTAGACATGATTGCCCGCGATCAACGGAAACGAGACCCTGCCCTGTAGGTTGATCGCCCACTGCGAGGTCAAGGGCGGTGCCAGGCTGTCGCTCGGCTGCGCTCCGTCGTGCGACGGGCTGACCTGATAGGCGACCGCCTCATCGGCGGTGGCGGCACGGACGCTCATGACCGGCGGCGAGAAAAACGGGATCAGCGGCATGCTGGTCCCGGTAAGCCAGAGCCCGGCGGCCAGCGCGACGCCCGCCAGTGCTCGCCGGCTCATGGCTTAGAAGCCGCCCGCCGAGGTGTAGCCCATCGTGTCGGTGGCGCCGTAGGTGCCAGCGTTCGCGCTGTAGGTCGGTTTTTCTACCATCACCGGTTGGTCCGAGGAAACGACGATGCCGAGTACCGCGTAGCCGGGACCGATTCCTTCTCCATTGTCGGAGAAGACGAGCACGGTGTGCCGAATGTTGGCGAGCACGGTGAGGTGCTTGGTGATCCTTCCGGCCGGCGTCTCGTAGTCGATCGTGACGTTGGCGACTACGCCGTTTGGGTTTTGAATCGTGAGGTAGTCATTGCAGCCGGCTACGGTGGAGGCGAAGGCGAAACCGAACACGGTGGCCAGGCTCGACGCCCCGACGACATCGTGGGCTCCCGCCACCGGCCCGGACCCGAAGTCCTTCACCATGTACATCGGGCGCTCGGCCACGATCGGTCGATCAGACATCACCTGGGTTGAAACCCCGACCAGGCCGCGCCCGACGCCGTACTGCGGATCGAAGACCAGCACCGTGAAGCGGCTCTGCGCCTTCAGCGTCAGCGTCTTGACCGTGACCCCCAGGTCGTGCAGGTAGCGAAGGGTAACCGTGGCCGCGGTCGTGCCCGCGTTCTGCAGCGACAGGTACTCGTTGAAGCCGGCCTGGGTCGTGCCCTCGGCGAAGTTCCATTGGGTGGCCGGCGCCGCCGCGCCGAACGCCACGTGCCCGTCGGCGACGGGTCCGGCGCCGAAGTCGTAGTGGTTCACGTAGAAGGGACGCTCGGCCACGATCGGAAGGCTGCGCGATTTCACCTGGACGGCGACGCCGACGATGCCGGTCCCCACCCCGCAGTTGGCGGAAGGCCCGCTCAGCTGGCACGCCGGGTTGGGGCTCAGGTCGCCCTGGAACACGATGACCGACGTCCGGCTGATGGGCGGCAGTGTCAGCGTCTTCACCGGGTGCGCGCCGATGTCGGTGGCGTAGTTCAGGTCAATGACGACCTCGGTGCTGTTGGGGTTCTGCAACGACAGGAATTCGCTGTAGAACGGTAGCGTCGAGCCCTCCGCGAAATCCCACTCGGTGAGCGGCTGGCTCGCGCCGACGATGTCCGTCGATCCGTACCAGCTGCCGTTGTTGAAATGCATGATCCGCTCGGCCGTTCCCCGGTCGGGAAGGGTGACTTTGACCGAGACCGTCTGGTTGGCGCCGACGGCGGCGTTGACGTCGACCATTGAGACCTGGCCGGCGGTCAGGGTCGCGCGGGCGGTCGTGTGTCCACCGCCGCCGGTGTAATAGTCGATCGACGCCGCCCCGCTCGCATTCGGCATCAGCAGGGCCAGCGTCTCTGAGAACCCGGCGCCGGTGTATCCCTCGGCGAAATAGAAGGTCGTCGGCGACGGCGAGCGCGTCGGCGTTGGCGTCGGGGTCGGCGTCGGCGTCGGCGTGGGTGCCGGCGTCGGCGTCGGCGTCGGGGTCGGGGTTGGCGTCGGTGTTGGCGTCGGCAGCGGTGCCGGCCGGGCCATCGACCACGCGCCGCGGCCGTGCGTCCAGGCCACCAGCGTGCCGGCGTCGCGCGTCAGCGTGACGGCGTCGACCCGTACGTTGGGCAGCCCGATCCCGAGCGGCGCCCAGCTGCCCACCGCCGTCGTGCCGCCGCACGTCGTGCACGCGGCGGCGCCCAGGTCCGTGCCCGCATACAGCGTGCCGGGGGCGAGCGGGTCGACCGTCAGGCTGTCGACGACCGCGGCCGGCAGCGCGGTCGTCCCGGCACCCGTCAGGTCGCTCCATACGGTCGCGGCGCCGGCGCTCGCGTTGAGCGTGTGCCAGATGCGTCCGATGCCGGCGGCGCCGAGGGCCACCCAGGCTTCATTGCCGTTTGCCGGGTTGAGGACGACCGAGGCGATCCACGGATTGCCGGTGTCGTTGACATTCGCGAAGGCCGGCAGGTTCCCGGTGATCTCCGTCCAGGTCGGGGCCGCGCTGTCCGCGTTCGCGCTGCGGAAGACCTTCCCGTAGCGGCTGCCGGTCAGCAGCGTTCCGGCGGTCGTGCCGCTGCCGAGCGACATCGTCGTGATCACGTCGCCGGTCGCCCTTACGACTGTCCCGGTGGTCAGGTCGCCGCTGATCGCCGTCCATCCGCCGGCGCCGGCCGGCAGACCGCCGCTGGTGCTGCGGAAGACCCGAACGCTGCCGGCGTAGAGTCGCGCCGTGTTCGCGGGATCCATGACGAAGGGCGCGATGAACCCGGTCCGGTCAAGGCAGGCCGGGTCGGTACCACTGGAGCCGCAGGGCGCCGCCAGGCTCTCGGTCCCGCTCGCGGTGTCGACCTGGAAGATCCGCAAGTGCGCGTCTTCCGTGTAGAGGTGGGTCGACCCCGCAATCATGGCGACGCCGCCACCGTCGCCACCGAGTAGCGACAACCAGGCCGGCGGTGGCGGCCCACCCGGGAGCAGTCCGCTGGTCCCGGTGTCCTGGGCGCCGCCCGCCATGTGCGTGCTGTCGATCGCGTCGCCGGCGTAGTACTGGGTGACGCCCAGCGTGCCGGACAGGTCGGTCCAGTCGGCCGCAGTCGCGGTGCCGCCGAGGTCGGCCGTTTTCCAAATCCCACCATCGTTGCCCGCATAGAAGCTGTTCGCTCCCGTAAAGGCGACCGTGTGAAAGTCGGGATAGATCGGACCGGTCGTGTACGGCTTGGCGATGTCGTGATAGCTGCTCCCGCCGTCGGTCGTCGCCAGCATCGTGACCCCGCCGAACACCGCGCGGTCGGCGTTGACAGGGTCAACCGCGACGGTGGTGTCGTACCAGCCCTGGTAGCTCGAGCTGCTGGGCTCGCTGAAGTAGTCGATCAATCCGGTCGTGGATCCGGGCTGCTGCGCAGTCCAGGTCGCCCCGCCATCCGCCGTCTTGAGCACCGCCGCCAGCTGGCCGTTGGCGTAGCCGGGGACGGCGCAGGCGGCGACGCTGGCATAGGCGACCCCATTGGCGCCCACGCCGAGCGCGAGGCGGGACGCCCGGGGGAGCGATGGCAGCGTCAGGGATGTCCAGCTCGCGCCGGCGTCCGTCGAGACCGCGATGCCCCCGGCTTCGGCTTTGCACCAATCCGCGGTCGCCGCCCAGAATTTTGCCGGCGTGGTCGGGTCCTGGACCACCACATTGACACCGCCGGTCAGGATGGCGTCCCGTGCCCAGGTCGTGCCGCCGTCGGCCGATTGATACAGGCCGCGGTTGGTCGCGGCCAGCAGGTGCTGGCTGTTGGCCCGATCGACCGTAAGTCCCTCGAAAAAGAACGTATCCGCCGTGAAGGTGGTGGCACCCAGCAGCACCCAGCTCCCTCCCCCATCGATGCTCTTCAGCACGCCCTGGCTGGGCAGGCAGTCCGCGCAGCCGTTCCCCTCCCCCGTCCCGGCGTAGATCACCGCCGGACTGTTGGGGTCGATGGCCAGCGCGCCGATCGCCAGGCTCAGCTGCGCGTCACTCTTCGCGGCCCAGTGCACTCCGCCGTCGCTGCTCTTCCAGACACCGCCACCGGCGGCGCCGGCATACACGACGGCGCTGTTGCTGGGATCAACCGCGAGCGCGGCGATTCGGCCCGACGCGGCCGGGTCGTCGGAGGTGGCAGCGATCGGCTGCGGCCCGAGACTGGTCCAGCTGCCACCCAGCGGCGCGGCCGAACTCGGCGTGGCGGGCTGCGCCCTGATCACGGCGGCAGCCGCCCGCCCGACGTATTCGTGATGATGCACCCGCCGGCCGTGGCCGGCGATCGGATGGGAGTTGGGAGCGGCAGATGCCGGTAGGCTGCCCTTAAGAACCGGCAGCAGGATCGTCAGCAGCGCGCCCACCACGAGTACGGGCAGGCCCCGACCTCGCGACCGGCCGGGATCTCCCCTTCCCATTCGGATCGTACATCAATACTATCCGATCATCGACCAGTCGAGCGCGCCGTTCCGGTCGCTAAAACCCGCCGGCCGGGGTGTACCCCATGGTGTCGGTCGCCCCGTAGGTCGCCGAGTTCGAGCTGTAGGTCGGTTTCTCGACCAGCACCGGCACTGAGGACGAGACCGTGATGCCGATCGGGTGCTGGTTTGGCCCCACCCCCTCGGTCGACGAGAAGATCTGCACCGTGTGGCGCGTCTTCGCGGGCACCACGACCTGCACCGGGACGAACCCCGAGTCGGTGTAATAGGTGATGGCGACGGTCGCCGCCGCCGCGTTCGGGTTCTCGATGCTCAGGTAGTCGTTATCGCCCGGTAGGGTCGACGCCTCCGCGAAGCCGAACAGCTGGCCCGGGCTGGTCGCCCCCACCACGTCGTGCGCGCCGGCGACCGGCCCGCTGCCGAAGTCCCGATAGATATACATCGGGCGCTCGGCCACGATCGGCTGATCCGACGTGACCTGCGTGGAGACGCCGACGTAGCCGGCGCTGAGCCCGTGGTGGGCCGGATCGTTGACGATCACCGTCTCCCGGGTGTGCGCCTTCACGGTCATCAGGACGTTCTTGGTGCCGTAGTCGTAGAAATAGGTCAGGGTCAGGGCCGCGTCCAGCGGTCCCGGGTTCTGCAGCGAGAGGTACTCGTTGAACCCGGACAGGGTCGTGCCCTCGGCAAAGTTCCAGACCTTGGCGACCCCGTTCGCGCCGAAGGCGTCGTGACCGTCCCGGATCTTCCCGGCGCCGAAGCTGTAGTTCATCACGTACATCGGACGTTCGGCGACGATCGGCGCGGACGCGGTCACCTGGACCGACACGCCGACGATGCCCGGACCCACGCCGCAGGTCGTCAGCGCATCGCAGTCCGCGTTGTTGTTCCGGTCACCCGCGTAGACCGCCACGGTGGTGCGCGAGCCCGGTTGCATGGTCAGCGTCTTCAGCGGCTGGGCGCCGGCGTCCGTCGCGTACTGCAGGTTGACCGTCACCGGCGAGGGGTTGGGGTTCTGGATCGACAGGTACTCGGCGAAGGCGCTCAGCGTCGATCCTTCGGCGAAATCCCATTCAGTTCTCGGCTGGTTGACCCCGACGATGTCCGTCGAGCCGTGCCAGGTCCCGTTGTCGAAATGCATCACCCGCTCCGCGATCCCCGGGCCGGGGAGCGTCACCCTGGCCGACACCTGCTGGTCCGCGCCCAGCAGCCGGTTGACGGGCACGCGGGTCACGAAGCCCGCGGTCACCGGCGCGAACGTCCGGAACGTGAGGCTGTTCTGCATGAAGAAGTCGAGCTGGGCGACGCCGCTCTGCTGCGGCATCAGGATCGAGAGCGACTCGTCGAATCCTGTGCCGGTGAAGCCCTCCGCGAAGTAGAAGGTTGTCGGCACGGCGTAGGTGTAGCTGGTCGCCGCTTGGAGGCTGGTGCAGCTCGCGTCGCTCCTGGCGGTGATGGTATCGGTGCCGCCCGCGGGAAGGCTGGCCGGCGTCGCGTAGGTCACCACCAGCCGGCCGGTGTTGTCGGTGTTGAACGTTTGCGGCGCGCTGGTCAAGGGCACGGCGAGCGGGCCCGCGTAGGCGCTGCCGCCGGTTCCGCTGATCGAGAGCCGGACGGGCGTCCCGGCGATCGGCCGGCTCGACCCGTCGGCCGGCGTGACCGTGACGGCGACCGACCGCCGCGCCGGCAGGGAGCCTCGCGGCCCGATCGGCTGCGGCGTCACCGTTAACGTGGTCGGACAGCCGGCGTAGCTGTAGGCGTCCGTGGCCGTCACGTCGGAGCCGGACGCTTGGTCCGAAGCGGTGATCACGTCCGACCCGTTCGCCGGCGGCGCCGCCCCCGTCTTGTAGGTGATCGTGATCTGTCCGCTGGCGTCGGTCATGACCGGTTGGGGCGTGCCGTTGAGCGATTTGCCTCCGGCGCTGGCCGTCCCGCCGCCGCCGGATACCGCCACGAACGAGAGCCAGACGGTGCGGACATTGGCCGAGTCCGCGCCGCGCACGCCCAGGCTCACAGTCACAGTGGCGTTGGGTCCCAGGCTACCGCTCTTGGCGATCGGTGACGGCGCGAACAGATAGGGCGGTGGGACCGGTCCCGTGGGGCTGTAAATCAGCCGGCCGATCGCGGTGCGCCAGTCGCAGGTGTCGTTGCCGTTGGCCGCATACTCTCCGGCAACCCAGACGACGCTCGGATCGGCGGGATCCATGGCTGCTCCCGAATAGTCGCCCCACCGATTGACTTCACCGCAGATACGCGAGTCATAGGCCGCGCTGCCGGTGCCGACGGTGATCGTCTGCGCCTTTGTGTTTGGGTTGCCGGCGAGCTGGCCGCTGGCCTCAACCGTGGGGTACGTGGCGCTGCTCGAGTGCGTGTATGCGCTCACCATGTTGCCCGCCGCATCGGTGGCGACCGCCGGGTAATAGAGGTACTCCCCCGAGGCGCCGATCTCGAGGTCCTGGGTCAAGGCGGGACCGGCGGTGGTCACCCGGATCCAGAGCAGGCAGCTGCCGGTCGGCTGCGGCGGGTTGGTTGCCGTCGGGAAGCAGCCGTCGGCGAGGCCCGCCCAGAGCACGCCGTTCCGCCAGGTTGCGGAATCGATCCGGCCGTCGCCGGTTTGCAGCATGGCGTCGGTCACTGGTTGCGGCGCGTTGGGTGGCTGCAACCAGGGGCGCGAGAGTCCCAACGAGGTTGGAGCGGAGACCGCGATCGTGGCCGGAGCGTTCGGGTCGCCGGTGACGGTGCGCAGGCCAATGGCGTTGGCGGCGATCGCGGGGTCATCCAGGTTTTCGTTCTCCACCAGGTAGACCGTGCTCGTCGATGACAGTGAGCGAACCGGGAGGATGCCAAATGAGCTGCTGAACGCCTGGAGGGTTTCCTTCCCTTGGAGCGAGCCGCCGGCCATCATCACGAGCTTGGGGAGGATGATCACGCCGTCCTCGACGAAGTGGCAGGTGGCCGGATCGCCGCAGCCCTGGAAGTCGTCGTAGGCGAGCACGAGCTTGTCGTCGCTGGTTCCCAGCTTCGGCTGGTCGAGCAGATGGCCCGGGCTGGAGACGACCGGCGTCACGTCGTAGGTAATCCACGTACCGAGCGGGTCGCTGCTAACCGATACGGCGGCGAGCAATTTGCTGCGCAACGAGGCGTCGATCGCCAGGCCGGTCAGGAAAAATCGCTGGCTCCTGGAGTCATAGAGGATCGACGGGTCGGTGAACGAGTAACCGGGATCGATTTGCGGGAAGAACTCGTTGAGGTCGACGATCCCCGTTGGCGGATCCCAGATCCGGGCGCCGGCCTTGGACCAGATCGACATCGCACTATTCGTGGTCTCGACCACCGTGTCGGGTCCAGCCGCCAACTGGGTGTCGGGCGGTTCCAATCCCTGGTCGGCACCGAGGGCCGCAACCTGCTCCTCCATGCCGGATCCGGCAAAACCGGTGGACTGGAACAGGCCCACGACCGGGGGATTGGCGGCGGTGTTCGGCGCGGCAGCTCGGGGCAGGGTGCTGGCGGACCGCGCCCGCGACTTCGCCGCCCGATAGGCCGCGGCGTTCCTGGTCAGAAACGGGATCCTCACCCGCGGGTGCATACCCGGCTTTGCTTTCGGAAGCTTGCGGGGATTGACGGTTCGCGGTTGTCCAACCCCGATTCGCGTCGACGGCGTCGAGGGCGCCGTGGCCGCCGATGCGGGCAGCGCCGGCAGCGTCATCAGGGCGGCGGCCAGCAGGCCTGGAATGACACGGCCGAGCTGACCGACCCGAGTATCCCCCCGCACGGCAGGCCTTATCCTACCGAAGGGCGGCGGACAGCGCCACGATTACCGGCGCAGCGCCTACGGCACGTAGCCGATCGAGTCGGTCGCGCCGTAGATGTTGGCGATCGAGCTGTAGCTCGGTTTCTCGACCAGCATCGGTTGGTCCGACAGGACCTGTACCCACAACGTCACGAATCCCGGCCCCAGTCCGAGGACGTTGTCGGATAGCGCGACCGTCGTGCGGGTGGAGGCGCCGACCACCAGCGTCCGGTTGATCACGCCCGACAGCGTGTGGTAGGTGACCGTGACGTTGGCCGCGGTCTGCCCCGGGTTCTGCAACGTGAGGTACTGGTTTTCGCCCGCCTGGGTCGACGCGGAGCCGAACCAGAAGACCTTGCCGAGGCTGGTCGCGCCGAGCACATTGGTCGCGCCCGCCACGGTGCCGCCGGGGAAATTTATCACCATGTACATCGGCCGCTCGGCGACGATCGGCTGACTGGCGCTGACCGTGACCGAGACTCCGGGCAAGCCGGGTCCCGCCCCGTTGACCGGGTCGGCGACCAGCACGGTGGTGCGTGACGCGGCCCGGATGGTAAGCGTCTTCGTCGTCGCGTTCCCCAGCGGGTTCAGGTACGTGAGCGTCACGCTGGCCGGCGTCGAACCCGGATTCTGCAGGCTCAGGTACTCGTTGAACCCGTTCTGCGTGGTCCCCTCGGCGAAGTACCAGAGGGTCGCCGGGGCGGTCGCCCCGAAGGCGTCGTGGCCGTCACGAATCGGCCCGGACCCGAAGTTGTAGCCGTTGACGTAGAACGGACGCTCGGCGACGATCGGCAGGCTCCGCGACTTGACCTGCACCGAGACGCCGGTGATGCCGGCGCCGACGCCGCAGCTGGCCCCCGTCCCACTGGGCACGCAGCTGGGACTGTTCGATAAGTCGCCGCGCGCCACATCGACCGTCAACCGGCTGCCGGCCGGGACGACCAGCGTCTTGGTCGGGTGGGCATTGATGTCCGTCATGTAGTTCAGATCGACGGTGACGGCTGCGTCGTTGGGATTCTGCAGCGAGAGGTACTCGCTGAAGGCCGATAGCGTCGATCCTTCGGCGAAGTCCCATTCGGTCGACGTTTTGGTCGCCCCCATCAGGTTGCTCGAGCCGTGCCAGGTGCCGGTGTTGAAGTGCATCGCGCGCTCCGCCACCCCGGGACCGGGCAGGCTGACTTTCGCCGAGACCATGTGGTTGGGCCCGACGGCGGCGTTCACGTTGATCACCTGCGCGACGCCGGCGGCCAGCGCGATCGTGCTGGTGGGCAGATGGCCGTTCTCGGTGTAGTAATCGATGGTCGCGTTCCCCGCCTGGCCCGGCATGACGAGCGTGAGCGTCTCGGTGAAGCCGGTTCCGGTGTAGCCCTCAGAGAAATAAAAGGTCGGTGCCGTGCCGGGAAGCACGGCGTTCGAGGCGCCCGAGCCCGGGCCCGCGCCGACGGCGTTGGCATCCGAGACCCGGAACGTGTAGCTGACACCATTGGTCAGGCCGGGGACGGTCGCGCTCGTCTGGCTACCCGGAACGCTGACCGACGCGCCGCCGGGCGAGGCGGTGACGGTGTAGTTCGTGATGGGCAAGCCGCCGGTGAAGGCGGGCGCCTGCCAGGTCACCAGTGCCGAGCCGTTGCCGGCCACGGCGGTCGCTCCCGTCGCCTCGTCGGGCAGCGGGTACTGCGGGCCGCCCGTCAGCCAGAGGCTGCCGGCGTCCGAGGGCCAGGGATCCGCGGCCGCACCGCTCCAGCCATAGGGATCGATCGCCGTCCAGCTGCTCGTGATGTAGGCGCCCCAATGCAGGTGCGGGCCGCTGCTGCAGCCGGTGTTGCCGCTCTGGCCGATGATCTGGCCGCGCGTGACCGTCTGGCCCGGGCTGACGTAGAGCGAGGCGAGGTGCGCATAGCGCGTGCTGAACCCGTTGGGATGGTCGATCACGATGTTCGTCCCGAAGCAGGGGTTGACGGAGTCGGTCCCCGCAATCCGGACGTAGCCCTCGGCCGCCGCGTAGACGTTTTCGTAGTAGAGGCCGAAGTCCCAGCCGTTGTGGCCGTCGTAGTAGAGGTAGTTGCCGCCGCCCGGGTTGGTCGCATAGCCACGCGAAAAGCCCGGGTCGACGCCGTTGCCCTTGTAGCCGTTGACGCCGTCGAAGCGGCAGACCCAGTTGTCAAGCGTGTAATCGGGATTGCAGTGGTCGAAGACCGAGTTGATGCTCTTCCAACTCAGGAACGGAATGGTCAGAAAGCCGTTGGGGCTGTTCGCGCTGGCGGCGGCCTGCGCGATCCGCGCGCCAACTTTCGGAAACGCCAGCGATGTCGGCAGCTGCGTGGAAACTTTCGCCGATCGCACGCCGGCAGGCGGCGGGACCAGATGCTCGTCCTTGATGGTGCTGGCGTGCCGCGCGTAGGCCGGCACCGGTGCGACCGCGGCCGACGCGGGCGCGACGATGGCTGGCGGGGCCGCGGCCCGGGCGGGCAGCGCCGAGCCGGCGGCGAGCAGCGTCGCGACCAAGACGAGGACTTTCTGTTTCATGGTGTTACGCGAAAAACGACGGTTTTCCCGGGGAAAACCTGCGGAAATCGGGCGAAAATGACGCCCGGTTTTCGGCGATCTTCAGGAGCGGACGGCCGGATACCCCACGGTGTCCACCGCCCCATAGGTGGACGGGTTCGAGCTGTAGCTCGGACTCTCGATCAAGACCGGCTGGTCCGAGTCGACCAGGATTGGTAACGGACCGTAGCCCGGGCCGGCACCCTCCGTGGCATTGAACACGAGGATGGTGTGGCGCGTCCCGGCCGGGACGACCAGCGTTTTCACGATCGGTCCGGACGCCGCGTAGTAGGTGGCGGTGACGTGGGCCGGGACGCCGCCGGCATTCTGCACGGTCAAATAGGCGTTGTCGCCGTTGAGCGTCGACGCCGCCGGAAACTCGACCAGCTGACCGAAGGTGCGGGCGCCGACGATCACGTTGGCGCCGGCGACCGTCCCGGTGCCGAAGTTCCAGACCATATACATCGGCCGCTCGGCGAGGATCGGTTGGTTCGAGTTGACCTGCACCGACACCCCCTGGACGTTCCGCCCCACACCGTTGGTCGAGTCGAAGACGAGCACCGTGGACCGGCTGTGCGCGTCGACGGTCAGGGACTTTACCGTCGCACGGCCGACGAAGTCGACGTAGGTCAGCTGCACGCTGGCCGCCGTGCTCCCCGGATTCTGCAGCGTCAGGTACTCGTAGAACCCCGGCAGGGTGGTCCCCTCGGCGAAGTTCCACTGGGTCGCGGCCGCGGTCGCCCCGAAGGCATCGTGCCCGTCGCGGATCGGACCGGCGCCGAAGTCGTGGCCGTTGACGTAGAAGGGTCGCTCCGCCACGATCGGCAGCGCCGACTTCACCCGAACGGATACGCCCAGCAGTCCCCGGCCGACGCCGCAGTTGGCGCCGGCGGCGCTCGGGATGCAATTGGTTTTGTTGCTGAGGTCGCCGAGGAACACGATCACGGTCGCCCGGCTGTTGGCCGGAACCGTCAGCGTCTTCACCGGGTGGTCGCCCCGGTCGGTGAAGTAGTCCAGCTCGACGGCCGTCGGCGTCGGGTTCGGGTTCTGCAGGGTCAGGAATTCGCTGAAGGCCGGGTCCGTCGACCCCTCGGCAAAGTTCCACTCGGTGGCCGGGCTGGTGACGCCGACCACGCGGGTCGATCCCACCCAGTTGGTATTGAAGTGAATATCACGCTGGGCCATGCCGGGCCCGGGCAGCGTGACGCGGGCCGACACTTCCTTGTTCGCGCCGACGGCGGCGTTGACGTCGACGGTGGTCACCTTGCCGGCGGTCAGCGTGGCACTCTGCGTCAGCGTCCGGTCCGTCAGGTAGTAGTCGATCGTGGCCACCCCGCCCTGGTTGGGCATCAACAGGCTGAGCGTCTCGGTGAAGCCGCCGCCGGTGAACCCCTCCGCAAAGTAGAACTGCGTCGACCCACCGGTGAAGCGCGCCGAGAGGATCCGCCAGAGGTCCTTCGACGCGCCGTCGTACCCCAGCGCCCAGATCCCGGTGCCGCGCAGGTTGCTGGCGTTGACCAGGTCGTACTTCAGACCCAACGAGGTCGGGTCGTCGTAGTACAGCTCTCGCCAGCTGCCGTAGTTGCCGCCGCAGGGATCGTTCGTCTGGGGGCTCCACCAGGACATCCAGGGCACCTGGCCGACCGGGTCCCACGAGTGGCGCAACTGCTGCGCGCAGGACAGCTCCGACAGGATGCTGTCGTACGTGTCCGCCTGGCTCCCCGAAGTCACGAAGTCATTGGGCGCGGTGCCCCTGGTCGACCATTTGCGGCCGTAGTAGGGCACGCCCAGGATGACTTTCGAGGCCGGCGCCTTCGTCAGGTATTGCTGCACGGAATTGGTGTCGTTGTAGGTCCAGCCGTTGAGGGGCGCGTTCGGGCCTGCCTGCTGGCTGTTGTTTCCCGAGGCCATGTCGTAGGCCATGATGAAGAAGGCGTCCACCACCGGGGCCAGGTCGCCGACCTTGAAGATGCCGCCGTCCCAGCTGGCGGAGCCGCTGTAGGTGTCGACGCTGACCTGCCAGCCGGACGACTCCGTGTGCACCGCGGCTGACAGCTTCGTCATGAACGTGGTGAAGG
>VBGO01000238.1 GCA_005882525.1 Chloroflexota bacterium | reverse complement strand
GGTCACGTATGCACGCCCTCGGCTCGCTCAAGTCCTGCCAGACGCTTGCACTCCAGAAGGATGCCTTTGAGATGGGGGCGCGCGAGACGCGCGGCGACCTCGACATTGAGGACCGGAACGCGCGCGAAACTCGCGTCTTCGAGAGCCTCGTCCAGAGCAAGGCTGCCCCAGCCCGGCGGGACGTGCAAATCGCCGTGCCCTAGTTCAGTCCGCGCGTCACCAGTCAAGACTCCGAAGTTCTCGTGAAGATGCACGTGAGCCGCAAGTGGCGCAAGCCGCCGAACTGCCTCTCGGAAGTCGAACCCGAACCAGCTTGCCGCGAGCTGCAGGTGCCCGATGTCCAGACAAACCCCGATCCGCTCATGCGCGATCCTTTCGACCTGCCGCGCCAGCTGCGCCGGCCAGATCGCGTAGGAGTAGGCGACGCCGTCAACCGCGAACCACGTTTCGAGAGCAAGCGAGCCATTCCAAACGTTCTCTTGCTCGGCGATCTCTAGTAGCGCCCGGCGTTCCCGAGCCATCAGTTCGTCCATCGACGCCCCGCCGAACAGATGCTTCTCCATGCGACCCGGGTGAACGACGACCGCTGAGGCGCCGATCGCGCGCGCAAACTCGACAGCTGCGCCCAGAAGCCGTCTATGGCGGCCGTCGCCGTCGAAAAGATTCAGCTCGTACGGGCCGTGCAGCGTGTACGAGAGCCGGTCACCGAAGCGCGCGAGTACGTTGACGTAACGCCCCAACTCGCGATGGTTGAGGTCGCCGTTCAGCCAGAGCTCTGAGTCGCGCGGCCGGATCTCGGCGTGGGTAAAACCGGCCTCTGCGATCGTGTCGAGGGCATCGCCTAGCTGCTGCGCGTCATCGACCGAGCAGCCGAATCCAGTGAAGAGCACTGTGAGTCCCTCAGTCCCTCAGGCAGCAACGGATTGCACGTCGCGGTTTCCTTCGGATGCGCTTGTTACTTGCTCAGAGAAACCTTCCCCATGGAAATGCCAATCGGTAGGAGCGGGAAGCCGTGCACTCGAGTCGAGCCGACGCTGGTTATCGGCGCCCACGCCAGACTGAGATTTGGAGTGTCATGCAGGAGCATGAGCTGCATCTGCTTTGCATACTTCCGCTGGTCCTTTAGCGCGATCGCGGCCGCGAACGATTTCACCAATGCGTCGAACTTGGGGTTCGAGTAGCGGGCCGCATTCCAGGCGCCACCAGTGATGAGCGTTGCCGTGAGGTAATTCATCACGGTCGGCCGATTCGCCCAGGTCGTGACCGTGAACGGAGCGTTCAGCCAGGGTGTCGCGGTCGGCGAGCCGCCGTAGTACACGCTCGGATCCAGCAGCTCGAGGGTGATGTCGATCCCGATCTTCTTGGCGGAGGCCTGCACAACCTCGGCGATGGTCTTCTTGTACTGCTCATTTCCGGTCGTCAGCGTGGCCGAGAACCCGTTGGGGTGGCCGCTCGCCGCCAGCAACTGCTTGGCGAGCGTCAGGTTCTGCTTTCGCTGGGGGACCTTTGCTGTGTACGGATAGGCCGGCGAGAAGGGTGTGTCGTTGCCGATGGTCCCGCGCTTGCCGTACAGGGCCTTGGCCAACGTCGGGCGGTCGATGGAATAGGCGAGCGCTTGCCGCACGCGATAGTCGTTCCACGGCGGCATGTCCACGCGCATCGCGACCTGACCTTGAGACGCTCCAGGCAGTGCGTAGACGTGAAGATTTGGTTTCCCGTCGACTGAGGGATCGAATCCGTCGTCGACGAGTTGGATTGAGCCGCTCAGCAGCGCGGCCCACATCGCCGGAAGGGCCGCATAAATCGTCGAGTCGATCCCATCCAGGGGTGTGTGGCCACCCCACCAGCGCGGGAAGCGATCGTACGTCGCACTCACGGACGTGTTGTACGCCTTCAGCACGAAGGGGCCCGTACCCTGCGGCTTGGAAATGAACGTGCCAGGCTGGTACGACGCCGGCAGGATCATCGACTGGTACGACGTCGAGCCGATCAGGTAGGGGAAGAACGCGTTCGGGCTCTCGAGATCGAAGATAACCGTATTGCGGCCACCGGCGCTGATGCCGTCGGGGCTGAGGACGCCCTTGAAATTGCTGAGTGCCGCGCTGCCCTGTGCCGGGTCGGTCAGTCGTTTGTAGGTCGCGATGACATCCGCGGCCGACATCGTCTGACCGGTATGGAACTTCACCTTGGGGCGCAGTGTGATCGTCCAGCGGGACGCGGCGGAATTTGCTTTCCAGCTGAGCGCCAACTCGGGGACCGCGACCATTCTCCCCGTAATGCGGGCAAGATACTCGGCGGATGGTGCAGCGACGTCAACGCCGCTGATCGAGTTGAACGTGTACGGCTCGATGGCGCCGTACGGTTGGCCGTTGATGCCGAACTTGAGGCGGCCGCCTGCTTGCAGCCGGTTCGATCGGGCGAAGGCCAAGGGCGCCTCACCCGCCGCGGCCAGCGCTGCACCCAGCGCCGAAATGGAAAGGCCGAACATTGCGCCGCGCTGGAGAAAGCCGCTGCGGTCGCAGCTGCCGTCGAGGAGGTCGTCGATAACTTGATTCTCGATTGGACCGGCACCACGCCGGAATTCTTCGAACTGCCTACGTGTCTCGCGATCCATGTGTTCCCCACTCCTTCCGCACCGCACCGAAACGCGACGCCCAGTTGAACAAGCGAAACCGTCACTCGCCTGCATGCGCTGATGGAACGATTCCGTGTCCTGAGTTATCGACCGTCGTAAAGTTTTGGCTGTAGACCTCCCTCCGCGCGGGTGTTGTTGTCGCCGGATTCGTAACGACTCAACTGGGCGAGTGCATCGGCATAGAGCGGGCTGTGTCGAAACGCGAAATGCTCGATCACGGCTTCGCGGGCTGCCTCCGCGTCAGCTCGTTCGATGGCGGACAAGATTTTCTCGTGCAGAGGAACCTCCCACAGCGCCTTGTCATCCAAAATCGGCGGCAACGGAGCTGCCAGGACAATGGACTGCATTGGTAGGAGGAGGATTTCCAGCGCCGGCGCTTGAACTGCGGTGAGGATGGAGAGGTGGAACTCCGTGTGCTTCCGTTGCGCGAGCGCCCAATCCGTAGCGTCAACTGCGCGGCGGTAGTCCTCGAAACAGTTCCGCATTCGGCCGCAGTCATCACCAGTTCGACGCGAGGCCGCGAAACCGGCGAGCCCGGTCTCGATGACCTCCCGCGCCTCGAGGACTTGTCCAACGGTCAGCTTCGACCTGCGAAGCAGCACCAAGATCGCATCCGTGTACGCATCGCTCGAAGGCTGCGCCACTACAGTCCCCACGCCCTGTCGGACCTCGACGAGGCCGCGCGTGGCGAGAGTCTTCATCGCGTCTCTGACGACCGAGCGGCTGACGCCTAGCTGCAGGCCGAGATCCGGTTCGGACGGGAGTCGACGACCGGGATGCCAGTCGCCCTGAAGGATCTTGTCCTCGAGGAGAGACGCCACGGTATCGGGGAGACGTGTTCGCCCGATGCGAGGAAGGTCATCGGTCATCTGACGTTTCGATGATACGGTTGTAGGATGGATGTCGTCAAGCGACTCGGCTTGGCGTGGAGTCCGTCCCTAAACGAGGCTGACGGAATGGAATCGAACGCGAGGTTCAGCGGGTTCGGCTACGCGGTCGAGGACCGCGGCGAGCCTCGCGAGTTGGACGAGATGCTCCGCGCAGTCGCGGCTGCCGGCTTCACGCATGCCGAGATCGACGCCGGTCTCTGGGATGTCCTTCTCGGCGGCCGCGTCAATGGGCGCGAGCTCGCGCGCTGGATTGCCGTGCTCGATCGCCACCGAGACGATCTCCGGTTCACGCTTCACGGCGCGAACGACCTCAACCTCTTCGATACGAGCGAGCGAGACCTACACGAACGTCTTCTGCGGGCGTCGCTGGAGCTTGCAAGAGCAGTCGGTGCCGAGGCGATGGCTTACCATCCCGGCGTCCGGCTCAAGCCCCCCGTGGGCGCGTCGGTCGCGATGCTCGATTTGATGAAGTACGAGCGAGAGGCGCTCAGCGCGATCGGCGACGAGGTGAGCGCCTGGGGTGGAAGAGTTGGGGTGGAGACCTGGTATGCGGTCGGCGACGTCGGCTACTCGTACGCCATCTGGCCCGACCAGCTTGCCGGCCAGGTGGAGGCGGTTGGTCACCCGGCAGTGGGAGTGTGCCTCGACTTCGGCCATCTCTTTTTGGCAGCACGCTGGTTCGGCTTCGACTTCCTCGAGGGCGTGGCGAGGCTCGCGCCGGTCGTCAACCACTTTCACCTTCACGATGTTTTCGGCATCCTCAGCGAGAAGTCGAGCGCCGAGCTCGGATACGGCGATCTGCACCTGCCGCCGGGGTGGGGACAGATCCCGTTCGACGACCTGTTCTCGCGCATAGCTTTTCCGCGGTCTCCCGTCTTCATGATCGAGCTCGTTCGCGGTAGGAAGACGCGATTGCTGCCGCATCTCGACGAGATGCTTTCGGAGTGCCGCCGGCTGGCTAGCCTCTTGCGTTCCGACCAGCTGACCTCGGCTCCCGCGTAGCGGAGACCGCCGTACAGACGGTCATGGACGATTCGACACCGACCGACGACACTGCGGCCGCCGGTGACGGACTGGAAGTGGCACGCCTCCGTCTCGCCCGCTTCCGGCAGGAGTTGAAGGTGCGCGACTTCGATGCATGTGTTCTCTACGACCCGGTGAATCTGCGCTTTGCGACCGGCGCAAGGAACATGCAGGTGTTCCTGCTCCGGAACCCGGCGCGGTACGTCTTCATCCCCGCCGAGGGACCCGTGATCCTGTTCGAGTTTCAAGGGGCGGAACACCTCGCGCGCGATCTCGGCACGATCGACGAAATCCGCCCAGCGGTGACCTGGTCGTACGTCGCAGCCGGTCCGAGGGTGAACGAGTTCGCGTCCCTTTGGGCCGCCGAGATTGCAGATCTGATGAGGACGCATTGCGGCCAGAGCAGCCTGAGGCTGGCAGTCGACAACCTCAACCCGCCCGGGCCCGCCGCCTTGGCGAGGCACGGAATCGAGGTCTTCGACGCTCAAGGGGCCGTCGAGCACGCAAAGGCGATCAAGTCTGAGCAGGAGATCGAAGTCATGAAGAGATCGATTGCAACCACCGAGCGTGCGGTCGCACGCATGCGTGAAGCGTTGACTCCGCAGATGACGGAGAACGAGTTGTGGGCGGTCCTTCACGGGGAGCTGATCGCGCGTGACGGTGAGTACGTCGAGACGCGTCTGTTGAGCTCCGGATCCCGGACAAACCCGTGGTTTCAGGAGACGTCTGCTTGGACACCGACATCGTCGGCCCGAGCGGCATGTACACCGATTTCTCCCGAACGTTCTTCTGCGAGCCGGGTAAGCCTTCCGACGAGCAGCGCCGCCTGTATGCGCTCGCCGCCGAACAGGTCTCGCACAACATGGAGCTCCTGCGCCCCGGTTCGACTTTCCGCGAGATCAGCGACAAGAGCTGGCGGATCCCCGACGCATACGTCGATAACCGGTACTTCTGCCTCGCCCACGGCGTTGGGCTCACGGGCGAATATCCCTACATCTTCCATCCACAAGACTTCGCGAAATCCGGCTACGACGGTGTGCTCGAGGAGAACATGACCATGTGCGTCGAGAGCTACGTCGGACCGAAGGGCGGCACCGAAGGTGTGAAACTGGAACAGCAGGTGCTGATCGGCAAGGGAGGGCCTGAAATCCTCTCGAACTACCCGTTGGAGAGCGATCTGCTGTAACCGTCGACTGAGCACGTGAGTGCGTAGACCTAAAAGGAGA
>VBGO01000014.1 GCA_005882525.1 Chloroflexota bacterium | reverse complement strand
GCTGATCGAGGCAAAATGCGTATAGAGGAGGGCGACCTGGTCGACGTTTCCCTTCAGGTACTCGTCCCTCGCCACCGTGACCGCCGGGAGGATGTCCTTGAGTTCCGTGCGGTCACCAGTCTGCGAGACCTCGGCGATGATCGGCACCCCAATACGACGAAAGTAATCGCGACCCTTTCGGCCGATGGTGTCCAGCACGGTGTCCTCGCCCTGCCGGATGTAGGTCAGCCCCGCACGGATGGCATTGACGTTGAGCCCGCCCGCCAGCCCGCGATCGGCCGTGACCAGGATGAGCAATCGTTTCTTGATCGGCCGCTCGGTGAGGAATGGATGCGCAGACCCGCTGGCTCGGCTCGCCACCTCGGTGAGCACCTCCGCCATCCGGTCCGCATAAGGCCGGGAGGCTTCTGCCCTGGCCTGCACCCGTCGCAGCTTGGAGGCCGCGACGGCCTGCATGGCACGTGTGATCTGCTGCGTGTTCTTCATGCTGGCGATCCGGCGGCGGATCTCGGCAAGGGTGGCCAGGCTATTTCTCCTTGACGGTTTCGCGTTCGGCGGCCCGCCGGGCTGACTGCAGCTGGCCTCCCTTTGGCGAAGGGGCTTCGCCTCCGCCGGTCGCGCGCTCAGCCTTTTGCATCAGCGGACTCGATTTCTTGAACTCGTCGATCGCGGCCCGAAGCGCCTTTTCCGTCGGCTCCGAGACGGCCTTTTCTTTCGCAATGGCTTCCTCGATCTCCGGATGCGAGCTGCCGAGGAAACGAAGCAGTTCTTTCTGGAAGGCCTGGACCTGTTCCACTTCGACGTCGTCCAGGTAGCCACTGGTGCCGGCGAAGAGCACGATCACCTGTTGCGCGACCAGCATCGGCTCGTATTGATTCTGCTTGAGCAATTCGGTCATCCGCTTGCCCCGTTCCAGCTGGTCCTTGGTGCGCTTGTCGAGATCGGACGCGAACTGGGCGAAGGCCGCGAGCTCCCGATACTGGGTGAGGTCGAGGCGTAATCGGCCGGCGACCTGCCGGATCGCCTTGATCTGGGCGGCACCACCGACGCGGGAGACGGAGAGACCGGTCGAGATGGCGGGCCGGATGCCAGCGTAAAAGAGGTCGGTCAGCAGGTAGATCTGGCCATCGGTGATCGAGATCACGTTGGTCGGAATGTAGGCCGAGATGTCGCCCGCCAGCGTCTCGATGATGGGCAGCGCCGTCAGCGATCCGCCGCCGTTGTCCTTGTTCATGCGCGCCGCCCGTTCGAGCAGCCGGGAGTGCAGGTAGAAGACATCGCCCGGGTAGGCTTCCCGTCCCGGTGGCCGCCGCAACAACAGGGAAATCTGGCGATACGCCCAGGCATGTTTCGAGAGGTCGTCGTAGACGAGCAGCGCGTCCTTTCCCTTGTCCATGAAGTACTCGCCCATCGAGCACCCGGCATAAGGGGCGATGTACCAGAGCGGAGCGGGCTCGCTTGCGGTGGCCGAGACGATGATCGTGTACTCCATCGCCCCCCGCGCCTCGAGGACCGCCGCGACCTGCGCCACGGTGGCGGCCCGCTGGCCGATGGCCACGTAGATGCAGATCACGCCCTGACCCTTCTGATTGATGATGGTGTCGAGCGCGATCGCGGTCTTGCCGGTTTGACGGTCGCCGATGATGAGTTCGCGCTGACCGCGACCGATGGGGATCATGGCGTCGATGGCTTTGATTCCGGTCTGGAGCGGGGTATCGACCGGTTGGCGGGTGATGACGCCTGGGGCCACCTTCTCGACCGGCGCGAACTCTTTGGTCTCGATCGGGCCTTTGCCGTCGATCGGCTCGCCGAGCGCGTTCACCACCCGGCCGACGAGCGCCTCGCCCACCGGCACCTGGATGATCTTGCCGGTTGTGCGCACCTCGTCGCCTTCCTTGATGTCCTCATAGGGGCCTAGGATGACCGCGCCGACGGAGTCCTCCTCGAGGTTGAGGGCGATGCCGCTGACCCCACCCTTGAACTCGAGCAGCTCGAGTGCCTGGGCGCCCTGCAGGCCGTAGATTTGTGCGATCCCGTCACCGACCTCGGTGACGATGCCGACGTCCGCGGCGAGGATGGGGACGTCGAACTCCTTGATCCGTCGCTTGATCAGGCTGCTGATTTCGTCTGAACTGATACTCATGTGCTTCGCCTCCTATCCTGCCAGCCGCTGGCGCAGCCGATCCAGCTGGGTGCGCACGCTGCCGTCGATGAGCCGGTCGCCAATCCGCACGGTCGCGCCGGCAACCAATCCTGGATCGTGTCGATACTCCATTCGGACTTTCTTGCCGAGCCGATCGGCTAGCGCCCGCTCGTAGCGCCGGCGTTCTGCTTCGTCGAGATCGACGGCGGTGGTCAGGGCCACAATCACGATGCCGGCGGCCTCGTCGGCCATCCGCTCGAACTCGCGCCGGATGGCGGGCATCTCCGAGGTGCGGCGGTGCTCAATCAAGAGGCGGAGCAGGTTCTGAGTTTCCGGTCGCAGCTCCGGCGCCAGCTTGCGAGCCAGCTCCATCCGCCGCGGCGTGCTGACGGCAGGGTTGGCGAAGGCGGCCCGCAGCACGTCATCCTGCAGCAGCGCGTCCAGCTGAGCCAGCTCGTTCCGCCAGGCATCGAGGTCGTGTTCCGCGTCGGCCAGCTGGAAAATCCCTTGGGCGTAGCGGCGGGCGATGTTACTGCGAGGCACTCGGCTCCTTCTCCACCTGCTCGATGGTGGCCTCGATCAGTTGACGATGCCGTTGGTCGTCCAGGTTTTCGCCGACGATCCGGCGCACCGCCTGGGTGACGATGTCCGCCATCTGCAGGCGAATCGCCTGGATTGCCCGCTTGCGCTCGGCGTCGATGTCCCGGCTGGCTGTTTCGACGATGCGCCGCGCCTCCTCCCGCGCCTTCTCCTGCGCCTCCTGCTGAATCCGCTCGGCAGCCCGATTCGCCTGCTCGATGATCTGCCCAGCCTGCAGCCGCGCCTTCTGAATCTCTTCCTGGGCCGCTTGCAGCCGCGCTTCAGCTTCCTGGCGCGCCTTTTCTGCCTGCTCCTGCTGCTGCTTGATCTGCAGTTGGCGCGCTTCCGCCGCCTTAATAATCGGTGGGTAGACCCACCTCGCCAGCACCCCCAGCATCAGCAAGAAGGCGACGATCTCGGCGATCAGGGTGCCGTTGATGTCGAGCAGCCCGGCGTCGAGCGGGACGACCGGAAAATGCAATCTACTTCACCCCGCTGGCCACGGCCGTGATGAAGTAAAAGCCGAGCGCGAGGTTGATGAAGTACATCGCCTCCACTAGGCCGATGATCAGGAACATGATGATCTGGAGGCGGGCCTGGGCTTCTGGCTGCCGAGCCGTACCCTGGATGGTGGCGTTGCCGGCCAGGCCGTCGCCGACGGCGGCGCCAATCGCGCCGCCACCCAGTGCAATTCCGGCGGCGATGAGCGCTCCCGCAAGGACGATCGCGTGATTCATGACCTTACCCTCCTGTTTCTACCGCTGCCGGGGCCGGGCGTGGATGTGTGCCATGCCCCTCTTCTTCGAGACCTTCGCGCGCCATGCCGAAATAGATGATGGTGAGCAGGGTGAAGATAAATGCCTGGATGCTGCCGACGAAAAAGATGTCGAACGCCTTCCACAGGATCAGTAATCCCTCCACGATCGGGGTGAGCACCACCCCGAAGGCGCTCCCCGGCAGTCCCGTCGGCACCAGGCTCGCGACGTAGCTGATCAGCAGCCCAAGCAGGTACACCATCAGCGTTCCGGCAAAGATGTTGCCGAACAACCGCAAGGAGAGCGTGACCGGCTTGACGATCTCCTCGATGACGTTGAGCGGAATGAAGAGGATTCGAATCGGCAGCGCCATCTCGAACGGCTTGGTGAAGCGACGAAAGTATCCACCCACCCCAAGCACGCGAAGACTGTAGCCCTGGACGATGATGATCACCACCAGGGCCATGGCCAGGGTCTGATTGAGGTCGGCGTTGGCGGGGTGGACCGGACCGGCCAGCGGAAAGAAGTCAAGCCAGTTGGCGACCAGGATGTAAAAGCCGATCGTCATCGCCAGCGGCACGATGAAGCCACCGCCTTCTCCGACCGACTCTCTGATCAGCCCGCGCACGTAGTCAATCAGAAATTCGAAGAGCAGCTGCAGCTTGCCCGGGACTCCGTGGCTCAAGCGGTACGCGACCCAGAAACCGACGATGAGCGTGATCATGATGGCGACGGCGCTGGAGATCAGACTGTCGTAGTTGAAGGTGCAGTACCAGGAACCGCACACGCCAACCGTCGGATGGGTGCCGGGTGGGACTTCGGCCAGGAAAATCATCGGGCCAGCGCCTCCCGAACCGCGAATCCGGCGAGCACCAGTTGGGCGACCGCGATCCCGCCCACCACCAGCCAGACTTGCGACAGACCGATCAGCAATCCGATGCCCAATCCCAGCCCTGTCAGGCCCAGCAACCGGACGAGGCTGACGGCCGTAAAGCCGACCCCGAGTGCGAGTGAGCGCTGGACCAACAGGCCGTTTGCGCTACCGACCAGCAGGCCGATCGCCAGCGCCACGCCATTCTTGACCTGTCCCGTTGTGAACCCAAAGGCCATCACGGCGACGGCTGCCATTCCGGAGGCGGCCAGCGTGTTGCGGAGCAGTCGTCTGTTCACAGGTACTGCTTGAACCTCGTGTAGACGACGGCGCCGCCGGCGACAATCCCGATCACGAGCCCAACGAACAGCAGCAGCGGCGCGGTATGGATCACGTTGTCGAGCACCGCCCCGATCAGCAGCGGGAGAACGACGACGGTGGCCAACAACACACCGAGACCGGCCAGCTCGCCGCCCGAGGGAGCGCGACCGCGCGGTGTCGCTGCAGCGTGAATAGGATGATCCATGCCAGGCTCCTCGCGCTTATCCGTCGGGGCCACGATTGCCTCCGGGGTGGGGCCTCAACGAGTTCAGCTTAGCAGGGGCTGAATTCAACTCGCCATCCGGTGAGCGCCCGAACCGAGCTCAACCCCGGCTGGTTCGCCGGAAGCGGCGCAGCATGATGATCACGATCCCCAACAGCATCAGCAGGATGGCCCCAAGCAAGACCTTCTTATGCCCGTAGATGGCGAGGCCGACAGCGGCGAAGATGGCGGTGCCGAAGTAGAAGACGAGGGCCGTCTCGCGGGGGCTCAGACCGAAGTCGAGCAGCCGGTGGTGCAGATGCTCGGTATCGGGCGCCGCAATCGGTTTGCCGCGCAGCCTCCGGCGGACGATCGCCCAGGCCGTGTCGACGATCGGAATGGCGAGCGCGGCCACCGGCACGACCAGGGCCAGCACGATCGCCCCTTTCGCCACCGAGAGGACCGATAGCGCAGCCAGGCTGAAGCCCAGAAAATTGCTGCCGCTATCGCCCATGAACACGCGGGCGGGATGCCAGTTGAAGAAGAGGAATCCGACGCAGGCCCCGATCAGCGCTCCGGCCAGGATCACAATGTCGGGTTCGCCTCGATTGATGGCAGCCAGCAGCAGGGTGGCGGCCACGATCGCCACGACGCCGGCCGCCAGCCCGTCGACGCCGTCGATCAAATTGACCGTGTTTTGCAGACCCACGAACCAGAGCAGGGTCAGCGGGATCGCTACGGCGGGCGCCAGGCTGACCGGGTGCCCACCGGGGAGTCCGATGTACTGGATGGAAATCCCGAATCCCACGATGGCCACCAGCGAGGCCCCGATCTGGAAGAGCAGCTTGAGCAGCGGACGGACACCCCGCAGATCGTCGAAGACCATCAGCGTGGTGATGACCGCGGCCGACAGCAACAGGCCGAGGGTGGATGGGTTGGTCGAAAAGAGGGCGGCCGACAGGCCGAAGCCCAGGTACATCGCCAGGCCGCCCAGCCGGGCGGTCGGCTCGCGGTGGATGCGGCGGTCCCCCGGCTCCGCCACGGCGCCCAGCCGGAAGGCGAGCCAGCGGGCCGGAAGCACCACGATCGCGGTACAGACCAGCGCCGCAAGAAACGGCACCAGCGCCGGGCCGAAGCGAGCGGGTGAGAAATCAGACCAAAAGGTCGGGTCGCTGAAGAAGCTGGAGCCGGCTAGTAGGGCAGTGGAAATCGTTCGCACAGGGCCCGGCTGCGGGCCCGCACCTGCTCGTGGACCGTTCGGTCGTCGAGGTTGAAGAGCAGCTCCGCGACCATCTCGGCGATCTGGTTCATCTCCTGCGGCCCCATGCCCCGCGTCGTCACCGACGGCGTTCCCAGCCGGATGCCACTCGGGTTGAACTTGCTGGCGGTATCGAAGGGAATCGAGTTCCGATTCACCGTGATGCCGACGGTATCGAACGTTTCCTGGACTTTCTTCCCGGTCAAGTTCAAGGGGCGCAGGTCGATCAGCATCAGGTGGTTGTCCGTCCCGCCGCTGACCAGCCTCAGTTTGCGACTGGTGAGCCCTTCAGCCAACACGCGCGCATTGTTCACCACCGACTGGGCATAGGACTTGAACTCCGACGTCTTCCACTGGGCCAGCATCACCGCCTTGCCGGCGATCGCATGGTTGTGCGGCCCGCCCTGGCTCCCCGGGAAGACGCTCTTGTCCACTTCGGCGGCGTACTTGGCCTTGCAGAGGATCATCGCGCCCCAGGGCCCGCGCATCGTCTTATGGGTCGTGAAGCTGACGAAGTCCGCGTGCGGGACCGGGCTCGGATGTGCGCCGCCCGCGACCAGGCCGGCGAAGTGCGCCATATCGACGAAGAAGTAGGCGTCGACCGCCCGGGCAATCGCCGCCATCCGTTCGAAGTCCAGGATTCGCGGGTACGCGCTGTAGCCGGCCAGCAACATCTTGGGCCGCACCTCTTTCGCCTGCCGCTCGAGCACGTCGTAATCGATCCGCTCGGTGTTGGGATCGACCCCGTAGGGAATGAAGTGATAGAGCTTGCCGGAAAAATTCACCGGGCTGCCATGACTGAGGTGCCCACCGTGGCTGAGGTCCATCCCCAGCACCGTGTCGCCGACCTTGAGGACGGTGGCGTAGACGGCGTAGTTGGCGGTCGTGCCACAGTGGGACTGGACGTTGGCGTGTTCCGCGCCGAACAGTGCCTTGGCGCGCTCGATGGCGAGCGTCTCGATCCGGTCGACGTTCTCGCAGCCTCCGTAGTAGCGCTTGCCCGGGTAGCCCTCGGCATACTTGTTGTTCAGCAGTGAGCCCAGCGCCTGCAAGACCGCCGGGCTGGCGATGTTTTCTGACGGGATCAATTCGAGCGTGTACTGTTGGCGTTCGAACTCGTCGCGGATGGCGGCGCCGACCTCGGGATCGACCATGTCGATCCGGCTGGTCAGGTCGGTGCGCGCCTGCAACATCCGGACCATTATCGCGGAATCAGGGGATTAGTTCCGAAGCCGGAATCGCGCCCTGCCGCAGGATGCGGGGCGTCGTCCCACTCAGGTCGAGGATCGTCGAGGGCTGGCCGATGCGGCATGGGCCCCCGTCCAGGACGAGGTCGAGCCCGTCGGGCATGCCGCGAAGCACCGCGTCGGCGTCGCCTGGCGGCGGCGCCCCCGCCAGGTTCGCGCTGCTGCTCGCGATCGGCTCCGCGAGCGCCCGGAGCAGTCCAAGCGCGACCTCGTGGTCGGGGGCCCGAACCGCGATCGTCGGCGTCGTGATCGGCGCGCGGGCGGGCAAGACCAGCGTTAATGGCCCCGGCCAGAATCGTTGCATCAGGTTGCCGGCCGCCAATGAGATGACGGCCGCGGCGTCCACCTGCTCGCGGCCGGTCACCAACCAGACCATCGGTTGCCCGGCGGGGCGATGCTTGACCTGGTAGAGACGCTGCACGGCAGCCGGGTCACCGGCGCGGGCCCCGACGGCGTAAAGGGTGTCGGTTGGGAACGCGATCACGGCGCCCGCTCTGAGCCGGTCGGCCGCCTCGGCCAGGTGCGACGGGTCGGCGGGCCAGCGCGGGATCACGTCTGGATCCTGACCACCCGGTCGCGTCGGGCCAGGTCCTTGTGCACCGTCACCCCAGCAGAGGGCCACTGACGCAGGGCCAGGCGAACCAGGCGGCGTGTCTGCGCCGGGTCGCATTCGAAGAGCAGGGCGCCGCCCGGTTTCACGACCGCGGGCGCCAGCGTCAATGCCGTGCGAATCAGCGACAGCCCGTCACCGCCCCCATCGAGCGCGAGCGCCGGCTCGTACTTGAGTTCCCTGGGCCGCACCCGCCGCTGCGCCTCGGAGATGTAGGGAAGGTTAGCCAGGATCAGGTCCGCAGGTAGCGCGCCCCGCAGCAGGTCCCCTTTGACCGTGGTAATCCGCCCGCGCAGCCGGAAGCGGGCGATATTCTGGGCCGCCACCCGCAGCGCCGGCGCGCTGACATCCCTGGCGACGATCCGGACCCGCGGAGCGGCCTTCGCGACCGCGATCGCGACCGCGCCGCTGCCGGTGCCCAGGTCGATGATCCGCCGCGCTGCCGGATGCGTGCGCAACCAGTCGATCGCCAGCTCGACCAGCAACTCGCTCTCCGGCCGCGGAATCAGGACCGCCGGGGTCACGGTCAACATGTGGCCGTAGAACTCGCGTTCCCCGGTCAGGTACGGCACCGGAACCCGGGCGGCCCGGCGGGCCGTCAACCGGCTGAGACGTCGGCGCTGCGATGCGGTCAGCAGCCGTTCAGGATGACTGTGGAGCCGCTCGCGCGAACTCTGCAGGACGTGCGCGACGAGGATCTCGGCGTCGAGCCAGGCGTAGGGGATGCCGGCGGTCGCCAGGGTTGCTCGCGTCTTTGCGAGCTGCGCCTTGACCCGGCTGCGGTCAGGCGCGGGCGCCATTCGGCGCCGGCTCGCTCAAACGGTTGGCCTGGTCCCAGGCGATCAGCCGGTCGATCACCGGGTCGAGATCGCCGGCCTCGACGAACTGGGGCAGCTTGTAGTACTTGAAATCGATCCGGTGGTCGGTGATCCGTCCCTCTGGATAGTTGTATGTTCGGACCTTCTCACTACGGTCACCGGAGCCGACCGCCGAGCGCCGCACCTCAGTGAGCGCCGCGTGCTGCTGTGCCATCTGGCGGTCGAACAGGCGGGCCATGAGCACCTTTTCCGCCTTCGCCTTGTTCTTGAGCTGCGAGCGCTCGTCCTGGCAGGTGACCACGATCGGCGGAGAGCCATCCTCGGGCGTGTAGGTGAGACGGACCGCCGAGTCCGTCGTGTTGACGCTCTGCCCACCGTGGCCACCGGAGCGGAAGACGTCGACCTTGAGCCGGTCCGGGTTGATCGCGACATCGACCTCCTCGGCCTCCGGCAAGACCACGACGGTGGCCGTCGAGGTGTGAATGCGACCCTGCGCCTCAGTCTCGGGCACCCGCTGCACGCGGTGGACCCCGTTCTCGAATTTGAGCCGCGAATAAGCGCCTCGACCGCGAATCTCGAAGACCACCTCTTTGAAGCCCCCGCGCTCGGTCACGTTCTCTGAGAGCAGGTCGACCTTCCACCGCCGCGACTCGGCATAACGGCTATACATCCGAAACAGGTCGGCGGCAAACAATCCGGCCTCATCCCCACCGGTCCCCTGGCGAATCTCGACGATCACGTCCTTGTCGTCGGTGGGATCCTTCGGCACCAGCGCGAGGTTGAGCTCACTTTCGAGGCGGTCGCGTTCCGCCTGTTGCTTCTCGAACTCCTGCCGCGCGTAGGTCTGCATCTCGGGATCTCGCTCGTGGTCGGCCAGCTCGCGCGCCTCCGTCATCCCACGTTCGGCACGTCGGTACGACTCATAGAGTTGCACCAGGTCCCGCAGCTGCGCCTGCTCCTTGCCCAGGCGCTGGAGTTCCTTGAGGTCAGCGTGAACCTTGGGGTCCGCCAGCCGCTCGGTGATCGCCTGGTAGCGCGTCCGAACGGCTTCAAGCTGTTCGAACATCAGGCGGCGGCCTCTTTCTCCTCTTGGCGGGCCGCCTGGAAGGCGGCCAGCGCCACTTCGAGCTGACCGTCGTCCGGCTCGCGGGTGGTGAGCTTCTGGGTGAGCAGGAAGGGCACGATCAGAACTTTCACGATCGGATTCTTGCGATGCCGGCCGGCAAACCGAATGAACTCGTAGGCGAGCATCGCAATCAGCGGGATCAGCACGATCCGCGAAAGGAGCAACAGCGGCAATGCCGGACGCCCGACCAATCCGAACACGAAGGCACTGACGACCATGACAGCGAGCAAGAATCCGGTGCCGCAGCGCGGGTGCAGCGTGCTCTGGGTCCGGACATTGGGCACGTCGAGCGGCAGCTCGGCCTCGAAGGCGTTGATCGTCTTGTGCTCGGCGCCATGGTAGGCGAAGAGGCGCGCGATCTCGGCCTTGAAGGAAATCGCATAGAGGTAGAGCAACAGCAGAGCGATCCGGACGACGCCGTCGACCACCCCGAAGAACAGGCTCCCATGGCCACGGCTCAAAAACCCGGCGGCCAGTAGGGGCACCCCGAGGAAGAAGAGCAAGGCGCCGACGACGGCGATGCCCATCGTGATCCGGATGGCATTCGCGCTCAGCTCGACCTGCTCGGCGGCCGCCTGGATGTTCGCCGACCACATGAGCGCCTTCATCCCGAGGTGGAGCTGCTCCCAGAGGCCGGCGAGGCCGCGGAGCAGCGGCAACTTCCAGACCGGATGCGTATAGATGATGGAGCGTAGCCGCTCGCGCAGGATCTCGATCTCACCGTCAGGGCGGCGGACGGCCACGGCATACGTAGTCCGGCCGCGCATCATCACGCCCTCGAGGACGGCCTGACCGCCGTAGAAGAACTTCTCCTGGCTCACCGCCGCGCTCATCCTAGTCCCTGCCCAACCCTGCCGGCCACACAGGGCTCAACGGCCGCGGAGGTTATCTCTTCCGCTGCTGGCGCTGCTGGAAACGGTCGACGCGGCCCTGGGTATCCACAATCCGCTGCTGGCCGCTGAAGAAGGGGTGGCACACCGAGCAGACCTCGGTCTTGAGCTCTTTTTGGGTCGAGCCGGTGACGAACTTATTGCCACAAAGGCAGACCACCGTGGCGTCGTGGTAGTAAGTCGGATGGATGGTGGCTTTCACGGGTTCCCCATTCTATCTCAAGATTGCCGAGGTCTGGAGCATGCCCAGTCCAAGGGCGAAGAGCAGCGCGAGGTAGAGCGATCCGACGATGACCTTGGTCTGAGCGTCAACTGCGTAATACGCGGGGTTGAGGATGGTCGATCGAAACCGCTGATAGGTAGCGAAGGCGCCGAAGATCAAGACCAGGAAGAGCACTGGGCTCACCGTGTCCCCGGCCTGGATTTCGAATAGCAGCAGCCCCGCCGCGATCGCGAGTCCGGCCACGTTGAACCATTTGGACAGCAAGGACGTGACACGGCCGCCGTCGAGGGGCGTGACCGGGATCAGGTTGAACAGGTTGATCAGGAAGCCGAAGTAGGCCAGCGCTCTTAGCAGCTGACCGGTGCTCGAGTCGGGCGTTTCCAGGTAGCCGAGGTAGCACAGGCCCGCCGCGATCGACCCCAGGACCGGACCGCCGATCGCCATGACGGATTCCTGGGCGACGGTGCGAGGTTGCTGTTTCATGCTGACGAAGGCGCCAAGGAACGGGATCATGACGGGCAGCGTGACCGGCATGCCCATGATCCGTGCGACCACCACGTGGCCGCTCTCATGGACCAGGATCAAGAGCACGATGCCGACGCCGAACGCCCAACCAAAGAGCTGCGCATAGAGCAGGGCGGTGACGCCAGTCGACACCAGGGTCAAGGCGAGGCCCTTGAATTTGAGCAGCAGGCCGAGCAGTGCCAGGGCACCGGTGGCCAGTCCGCCCTGTCCCCGACGTACCGGCGGCCCTTGCGCCGGGATATCCGCCTGGACCGGGCGATCGGTGCCAAAGCCGTAGTCCGCCCCACCGCCATAGTTGGGGTCGCTGTTACGCGGGTAGAGGTCCGCCATTATTTAGAGGATGCCCAGGCGGGAGATCTTTCAATCACCCTCCAGGGTCGGGTGAAATTGCCCAGCTGCAGGTGGGGGCACCGGGCCGCCAGTTCCTTGACGAAGGCTCGCATGCCGATGCCACGCGTCTGAACCGGGATCCGGGCGAGCAGCCAGTGCGGATCGACATTGAGGCTTCGGAGCTGGACCTGGTGCACACCGTGCCGCTCGATGAAGGCGACGAGCGCCTCGATCTCGGGTCGCGCATCGCTGATCCCCGGAAAGGTCAGCAGGTTGATCGTCACCTGCCCGCCCGACCCGGCAACGACCTCCGCGCACTCCGCCACCTGGTCCAGCCCATAACCGACTGGCCGGTAGTAGGCCCGAAAGCGAGCGTCGTCGAGGCTGAAAATGCTGATGCGGATCGAGTTGAGGCCGGCGTCCACCAGGCGGCGTAGGACGTCAGGGCGGGAAGCGTTCGTATTGATGTGAATCGTGGCCGCCGGCGCCGCCGCCCGGATCCGGCGGGTAGCCTCGACCAGGGCCGCCCCACGAGTTAGCGGCTCACCTTCGCAGCCCTGGCCGTAGCTGATGAAGCTTGCCTCGTCCGCGCTGAGATGCCACCCCGCCAGCTCGGCGATTTCGGGTGCCGTCGGCGCAAACCCCATGCGCGTCTGCGGCGATGGGACGTCGCCCCATTGCTCGGAGATACAGCCGAGGCACGCGGCGTTGCACGCGGGCGAAACCGGAATGGCACCTTCGCCACGTCGCAGGAATAGATTCTGGGCGGTGAGGCAGCGATAGTCGGTCGCGCAGGTCGCCAGGTGCTGGACGAGCCGGTTGTCCGGGAGGGCGCGACCGGCGGCACGGATCGCCGGCCCGATCCGCTGCCGATCCTCGGCCTGCGGATCCCATGCGCTCCAGCGATCCGTCCCCAAGCCGGCGACGTGCGGCGCGCCATCGACGTCGGCGACGGCGGCGTAACCATAGAGCGGCAGCACCGCGGCGTCGGCGCCGTCGACGTAGGCGGGTAGCAGGGTGCGCAGATATCCGGGGGGCATGACGGCGGCGACCGCGACGGCCCCGTCCTCCTCCATGGGAACGGTCTCACCGCGAGCCGTGCGCGCGAGGGGGCTCCGACCCGGCAGGTGCACCAAGGTGGCGCCGTCCGGCAGCGGGATCAGCCGGTCGGGCGGCCCGATCTCCCAGCCACTGCGCGCAACCGCCCGCAGCGAGCCATGCGCGCGCAGCTGTCCGTCGGCGGTGGCGTAGAGAAGGCGCTGCACGCCCCCTACCTTATCCGGCTTGCCTAAGAAAGGAGATCGATCGGATTCTGGGGGACGCCGTGGAAGCGGATCTCGAAATGCAGGTGCGGTCCGGTCGCCCAGCCGGTCGCCCCCATCAAGCCGATCCGCTCGCCCTGGGTGACCCGCTGGCCGGCACTGACCAGCACCGCCGACATGTGCGCATAGATCGTGTGGAAGCCGTTGCCGTGGTCGATCTCGACATAGATGCCATACGATCCCCAGCCGGCAAACACGACCTGCCCGCCGTCGGCCGCAACCTCGGGGGTTCCGACCTCGTTCGCGATATCGATGCCGGGGTGGTATTCCCAGAAATACTGGGTGATCGTCCCGTGGGTCGGCCAGGCGAAGCGAACGAGATGCTGGCGGTTTCCGCCGGGCTCGGATGGTGCGGCGAGCCGTGCCAGGTCATCCGTTTTTAAGGCCGGGATGAAAAGTTGAGACGGCAGCGCGGCACCCGGGCCAAGACCATTGACAGTCCGGAGCGCCGTTGGATCAACGCGAAACTTCACGGCGACGGTGCTCAGACTCTGATCCGAACCAACGCTGACCAGCGTGCCATCGATCGGCGGAACGAGTAGGCGCCGGCCCGGCGCCACGAGTGGCGGCCAGGCGAGACGATTGATCTGCACGAGTGTGTCAACGGTGATGCCGCCGCGCGCGGCGATGCTGTCAACACTGTCGCCAGGCTGTACCTCGTAGTGGACCAGCGGCGACAGCTGCCGGGCCTGGGCCGGCGTCGAGGGGGCCCTAAGCGACGCCTCATCGATGCTGGTCTTGAACGGCGCCGTCGCGCTGAGCGTGGTGGCATGAGCCTCGGCCACCGGTTGCCGATATGCCAGGGGAGCCAGGGCCAGCACCAGCAGCGCCAGCGCCAGGGCCCACCCGTGGGCCGCCAGTCTCGGGATTCCCCACGCCAACCCCTTGGGAAACGTGGTGGAATCCGGGGTTGCCGGGGCGTTCACACGCGCCTCGGACAAAACGAGGGCCAGTCTAGTCGACTTTTGGTCTCCACGTCAAACGGATCATCAACATTTGCACAATTTGTCCAGAACCCTATCGGACTTTCCGGTGTGCGCCTTCAACCGACTTGAGCGCGTAATGGTGCTTGGCATTCAGGTGCCGGACGGTCCCGCTCTTGCTGCGGAAAACCATGGATTCGGTCTCCGCCCAGAAGTGGTGATAGATCACGCCATGCAAGAATTCGCCGTCGGTCACACCGGTAGCGGCGAACGCGACGTCCTCGCCCCTGACCAGGTCATCGACGGCGTAGACGCGGCGCAGGTCCTCGAATCCGGCGGCGCGGGCTTTCTCCTCCTCGTCGCGGGAGCGCAACCAGAGACGGCATTGCAGGTCGCCGCCCAGGCATTTCA
>VBGO01000237.1 GCA_005882525.1 Chloroflexota bacterium | reverse complement strand
GAGAAGCGCAAGCTCTGGATGCTGCAGACCCGGTCGGCGAAGCGCACCGCGCAGGCCGCGGTCAAGATCGCGGTCGACATGGTCCAAGAAGGCCTGATCACGCAGGACGAGGCGGTCCAGCGGGTCGAGCCGACCCAGGTCGATCAACTCCTTCATCCGCGCATCGACCCCAAAGCCAAGCCCAAGGTGATCGCCAAGGGCATCGACGCCTCACCCGGCGCGGCCAGCGGCAAGGCGGTCTTCGACGCCGACCGCGCCGAGGAGAAGGCGAAGAAGGGGGAGGCCGTCATCCTGGTGCGGATCGAGACCAACCCGGACGATGTGCACGGCATGATCGCCGCCAAGGGCGTGCTGACCGCGCGCGGCGGCAAGACCAGCCACGCGGCCGTCGTCGCCCGGGGGATGGGCAAGCCCTGCGTCGCCGGCGCCGAGAGCTTGAAGATCGACCTCGAGAAGCGCGTCTTCGCCGTCGACGGCACGAAAGTCAAAGAGGGCGACCTGATCACGATCAACGGCTCGACCGGCGAGGTGATCCTCGGGTCGGTCTCCATGATCGAGCCCGCCATCAACAAGGACTTGAACCAGCTGCTGATCTGGGCCGACGCCCGCCGCCGGCTCGGCGTCTGGGCGAACGCCGACTACCCGCGCGACGCAAAAGTGGCGCGCAACTACGGCGCCCAGGGCATCGGGCTCTGCCGGACGGAGCACATGTTCATGGAGCAGGAGCGGCTGCCGATCGTGCAGAAGATGATCCTGGCCGTCGACGAGAAAGAGCGCCGCCAGTGGCTGGCCAAGCTGCTGCCCTTCCAGCGGTCCGATTTCAGCGGCATCTTGAAGGAGATGCACGGCCTGCCGGTCATCATCCGGCTGATCGACCCCCCGCTGCACGAGTTCCTGCCCAACTACGACGAGCAACTCGTCAAGGTCACGACCATGCGCTTGAAGAAAGCGCCGAAGAAGAAGCTCGAACAAGAGGAGGCGCTGTTGCGCGCCATCGAGGGGATGCGCGAGCAGAACCCGATGCTGGGGCTGCGCGGCATCCGGCTCGGGCTGCTCTACCCGGAGATCATCGAGATGCAGGTGCGGGCCATCCTCGAGGCCGCCATCTCGCTCAAGAAGAAGAATGTCGAGGTGCACCCGGAGATCATGATCCCGCTGGTCGGCCACGTGAACGAGCTGCAGCGCACGCGCGAAACGGTGGAGCGTGTGGTCAAGCAGGTCTTCAGCGAGCTGAAGACCGAGATCCCTTACAAGTTCGGCACGATGATCGAGATTCCGCGCGCCGCGCTGACCGCGGACGAAATCGCCAAGTACGCGGAATTCTTCTCCTTCGGAACCAACGACCTGACGCAGACCACGTTTGGCTTCTCGCGCGATGACGCCGAAGGCAAGTTCCTGCTGAAGTACGTCGAGGAGAAGATCCTGCTGGTCAACCCGTTCGAGTCGCTCGATACCTCCGGCGTCGGGCGCCTGATGAAGATCGCGGTCGAGGAAGGCCGCAAGGCGAATCCCGACCTGGAGATCGGCATCTGCGGGGAACATGGCGGCGACCCCGCCTCGATCCACTTCTGCCACGCACTCGGCCTGAACTACGTCAGCTGCTCGCCGTACCGGGTGCCGGTGGCCCGGTTGGCGGCGGCCCAGGCGGCCATGGCGACCAGCGAACGCGATCGGTGACGAGCTAGAGGGCTGGTCAGCCGCCGGCAGCCCGTTTAGACTAGGTCGTATGCCCGAGGCGCCCGCTCCAGAGCTCGGCGGAGCTCAGCCGCTGGGCGTCATCGTCCCCGCGTTTAACGAGGAACGCACCCTCGAGCGGGTCCTCGATCGCGTATTGCTCCAGGCCTGCGTCGGCCAGGTGGTGGTCGTCGACGACTGCTCGACCGACGGCACCTTTGCAGCCGCCACTCGGTTCCAGGACGACCCTCGGGTCACCGTACTCCAGCATGCGCGCAACGAGGGGAAGGGGGCTGCCATCCGCACCGGACTTCAGGCGTTGACCACACCGCTGGTCATCATCCAGGACGCCGACATGGAGTATGACCCGCTCGATTACATGAAGCTGATCGGTCCCGTCCTCGAAGGCCGCGCCGACGTCGTCTACGGGGTGCGCGGCTTTTCCGGCCAGACCGCCTACTCCTACTGGTTCGTCAAGGGCAACCAGCTGGTGACGACGGCGACCAACATCCTCTTCAACTGCTACATCCAGGACATGGAGACCGGCTTCAAGGCGATGCGGACCGACCTGATGCGCCGCCTCCGGCTGTCGGGCCATCGGTTTGACATCGAGCCGGAGATCACCGGGCGCATCCTGCGGCTCGGCTACCGGATCCACGAAGTGCCGATCGACTACTACGCCCGCAGCCGCGCGGAGGGCAAGAAGCTGACCTGGCGGGACGGCGTCAAGGCGCTCGGCACCCTCGCCCGCGTCCGCCTCGCGTCGCGGCGCCGGCTCTTCGGTCCTGCGGATGACTATCACCAGGAGCGGCTGGCGCAGCTGGCCGCGGCCCCCCGCTTGCCGGTGCTCCCCGGTGAACGGGTCGTCGGCCTGCGCTCCGGAGAGCGGTCCGGCGCCAGCGAGCACGAACCGCTTTCGGTGAAGGAAAGCTAGACCCCCGGCCGTCATGCCGGCGCGACGCCGGCCGTAGACTCGACATACCGTGAGAAACGGGGTGCGCGTTGTGATGCTGGTCATCCCGCTGCTCGCCGGCTGCGGCCAGCACGGCTCGGCGCAAGCTCCCTCCCCGAGCGCCAGTTCAACCACGCCCGCGCCGCCGATTTCCGGTGCCGGTTCCAACCGCTGCGCGACCGCGCAACTGCAGTTCAGCCTGGGGCCAGCCAATGCCGCAACCGGGAACTATATCGCCACGGTCAGCGTCGTCAACCGCTCCGGACCCGCGTGCTACCTGGGTGGCTATCCGGGCGTGGAATTGCTCGATGCCGGCGGGCATCACCTCCAGGATGCGACGCGAAGTACCGATTCCTTCTTCGGCTCGTACCCGCCCTCGCATCGGGTCGACTTCCCGCCGGGAGGGTCGAGCAGCTTCGATCTGACCTGGGGAGGCAATGATCCCTGCGGTGGGACGCCCGCGCAACAGGGGGCCAGCATGAAGGTCACGCCGCCCGGCGCGTATGATTCGGCGACGATCGCCGCGCATCTGACGGTCTGTCCGAATTCCCTTACGGTCCATCCGCTAGGCTCGCGCCCCCAGCAGGGCTGACAATCCCCCCGACCCTCCCCACAAGCGGGGGAGGGAAGTTTCGCCGTCATGCCGGCGCGACGGCGGCCGTACACGCTCTTGTCGACAACGTGTTGCCGGCTCGACAAGGCCCAAACCGCCGCCTCGTTGCATTGAAAGGGGCTCCGTAAGGAGCGAGGAGGGTCTGGTGGGACAACGCGTTCGACGGACCGGCAATTCGAGGCTGGCAGCCGTCATCAGTCTGGGGATCCTGACCACGGCGGCGGCATTGATAACCCCCGCGCCGGCAGCGGCCGCGTCGGGGATCAACGTGTTCGTCGGCTACGCCGATAGCCTGCGCGCCAACGCGACCAACTTTCCGACGCCCTGGG
>VBGO01000236.1 GCA_005882525.1 Chloroflexota bacterium | reverse complement strand
GTTCGCTGTATCGGCGCCGGTGATGGTCTGAGTGCCGGCCCGGTCCAGCGTTGCGGCGAAGGTTCGCTGGCCGCTGGCCAATGTGGAGTTGGCCGGCAGCACGACACCCGGCGAGGTGTCGCTGCTGCTGAAGTGCACGGTGCCGGCGTAGCCGGTTGCCGTGTTTCCATAAGGATCCTGGGCGGTGACGGTGAACGAGAAGCTGGTCCCGGCGGTGGGCGTGCCGGTCGCCGTCGCCAGGACGAGCTTGCTGGCGGGGGCGGGGTTGACCGTCAGGTTGGCGGTGGCGGCGAAGCCACTGGCGGCATCGGACCCGGTCAGCGTCTGTGCCCCGGCTTTGATCAGGGTTGCGGAGAAGGTACGCTGGCCGCTGATCAGTGTCGAGTTGGCGGGCAGCAGCACGCCGGACGAGGTATCGCTGCTGCTGAAGTGGACGGTGCCGCTGTAGGCGGGGTCGGTGTTTCCGTATGGATCCTGCGCGGTCACGGTGAAGCCGAAGCTCGTGCCGGCGGTCGGCGTCCCGGTTGCCGTTGTCATCGCCAGCTTGCTGGCGGGCGCGGCGTTGACGGTCAGGTTGGCCGTGGCGGACAGCGCGTTCGGCGCGTCGAGCGCGGTCAACGTCTGCGCTCCAGCCTTGATCAGCTTCGCCGAGAAGCTGCCCTGGCCGGCGGTCAGCATGGAGTTCGCCGGCAGCACCACACCGGATGACACGTCGCTGCTGCTGAAGTGCATACTGCCCGCGTAGCTCGTCGCCGTGTTGGCGAACGGATCCTGCGCGGTCACGGTTAGGGAGAAGCTGGTTCCTGCGGTGGGCGTGCTGGTGCCGGTGGCAAGGATGAGCTTGCTGGCGGCGGCGGCGTTGACCGTCAGGTTGGCTGTGGCCGAGAAGCCGTTGGCCGCATCAGCCGCGGTCAGTGTTTGCGCCCCGGCTTTGATCAGCGTCGCCGAGAAGCTGCGCTGGCCGTTGGTCAGAGTGGAGTTCGGCGGCAGTGCCACGGCGGCTGAGGTATCCGTGCTGCTGAAGTGCACGGTGCCGGCGTAAGTGGGAGCGGTATTGCCGTATGGATCCTGGGCAGTCACCGTCAAGGCAAAGCTCGTGCCCGCGGTCGGCGCCGCGGTGGCGGTCGACAGGATCAGCCGGCCGGCTGCGGCGGCGTTGACCGTCAGGTCGGCGGTGGCCGAGAAGGCGATCGCCGGGTCGGCCGCGGTGAGCGTCTGCATCCCGGCTTTGATCAGCGTCGCCGAGAAGGCGCCCTGGCCGCCGGTCAGGGTGGAGTTGGGCGGCAGCACCACGCCCGACGAGGCATCGCTGCTGTTGAACCGCACGGTGCCGGCGTAGGTCGGGTCGGTATTCCCGAATGAATCCTGAGCGGTCACCATCAGGGCGAAGCTCGTCCCCGCGGTGGGGACGCTCGTCGCGGTGGCCAGCGCCAGCCTGCTGGCGGGCGCGGCGTTGACCGTCAGGCCGGCCGTGCCGGAAAGGGGGTTCGCCATGTCGAAGACGGTCAGCGTTTGCGCCCCGGCTCTTACCAGCGTCGCCGAGAACGTCCCCTGACCGCCGGAGAGTGTGGCGTCCGCTGGCAGCACCACGCCGGTCGAGGTATCGCTGCTGCTGAAGTGCACGGTGCCGCTGTAGGAGGTGACCGGGTTCCCCTGCGCGTCCTCAGCCGTGACCGTGATCGACAGCGCCTGACCGGCGGTCGCACTGGCGGGCGCCGTGACCTTCAGGTCGTTGACGACCGACGAGCCGCCGGTGACCGTCAGGTTGACGGTGGCCAGGAGGGAATTGGGCGTGTCGGATACGCTCAGCGTCTGCTGGCCGCCGGTGATCAGCGTCGCCGAGAAGCTGCCCTGGCCGTTGGTCAGGCTCGAGTCGGCCGGAAGGGCGACGCCGACCGACTTGTCGCTGCTGCTGAAGTGCACCGTCCCGCCGTAGCCCGTGGCGGTATTCCCGAACGGATCCTGGGCGATCACCGTGAACGAGAACGGCGTCCCAGATGTCGGCGTGGCGGTATCGGTTCTGAGGATCAGCGCGCTGGCCGGCGCGGCGTTGACCGTCAGGCCCGCGCTGCTGGAGAGGTTACGGGCGGCGTCCGACACGGTCAGCGTCTGCGGACCGGCCCGGATGAGCGTCGCCGAGAAGGTCCCCTGGCCGTTGGTCAGAGTCGAGTCGGGCGGCAGGACGACGCCCGCGGAGGGGTCACTGCTGCTGAAGTGAACCGTGCCGCTATACCCGGACGCGGTGTTGCCCTGGTCGTCCAGGGCGGTCGCGGTCAGCGCGAAGGGCTGGCCGGCTACAGCACTGGCGGCGGTAGTCAGCCTGAGCCCGGTGACCGGTCTGGGGTTCACCGTCAGGGTGACGGTGGTGGAGAGGTTGTTGGCCGCGTCGGAGACGGTCAGTGTCTGCGGTCCGGTCTGGATCAGCGTCGCCGAGAAGCTGCCCTGACCGTTTGACAGGGTCGAGTCGGCGGGCAGGGCGACACCGGTCGAGGTGTCGCTACTGCTGAAGTGGAGCGTGCCGCCGTACGAGGCGACCGGGTTCCCCTGGGCGTTTTCCGCCGTGACCGCGACGCCGAACGCTTGTCCGGTGATCACGCTGCCGGGCGCCGCCACCTTCAGGTCGTGGACGATCGGCGCGCCACTGAGGAACGCGCCCAGCACCGTCGCGGTCGTTTGCTGGATGCGCGCATCCGTCTGGACCGTGGTCCGGAAGTTATCGAGCGCCCAGCTCCACGACATCGTGCCGCTGGCAAAGACCCAGGCGCCGCTGGGCGCCTGGTAGATGGATGAGTTCGCGTAATCGCTCAGTCCGCCGGTGTCCGTGAACGGCGACTGCGACAGCAATGTCCAGCTGGTCGCCGTGGGCGCCGGATAGTTCGCCATGTACCGGTCCATCTCGTAGCCGACAATCCGGTGCCCGTGTAGGCCCAGTGCGAGCTGTTAGTCACGACGTAGCCGACGTTGCTTCCGGAAGTGACTTCGGACGTGTACTGCACGCCCATCAGGACCTGCTCCGGGCGGTTGAGCGGCGCGTCGCGCCAGCGCACCGTGGCCGTGGCTCCCTTGACCGGGTCGATGCTGGCCTTGTAGGAGACCATGACCCGGTTGGGCGTCCCGTCAGCTGACGCTTCGTAGCGAACCTGCCAGTAGATCGCGTTCGCCCCGAAGAAGGCGAGGTTGACGCCCGCATCGCGCGCGGCCTGAACCGCGTTGTACATCTCACTCGACCAGTACTCGTCGTGGCCGGTCGAGAAGAAGGCCTTGTGGTTCAGCAGGTCCGCGGCATTGGTGTGGGTGTCGAGGTCCGTGGAGTAGGTCACGTCGTAGCCGGATCGTTCGAGCCAGCGGACCAGCTGAACCTCCCAGCTGAGGAACTGGCCGGAGCCGTCGCCCGCATAGGGGCGATCAAAGGAGACCTTGACCGCGCGAGTAGTTCCAGCGACCGTGTTGGCCCCGTAACTGTTGAACTCGTAGAGGCTCTTGCCGGTCAGCCTGTCATTGGGATAGTCGTTGTACGCCTGGGCCGTGTTGACCCCCTCCTGGTAGAGGAAGGCAGCCGGGCGGCCGTCGCGGACGGCGAAGTTCACGTAGTTCTAGACGCCGCTGGTCCAATCAGCCGGAATCGTGACGGTGTAGCCAGGCGTCCAGCCGCACGCGATCAAGCCGGTGGAGGCATCGGGCACGCAGGCCGCTTGCTGGGTGCCATTGAGCGGCCCGGCATGCAGGCGCAGCCGGCCGCCGAGCCCGGCGTACCAGCCGATCCGATAGACGTCGACGGTGTAGGTCTGGGCTGGATTGACCGACACGTACAGGCTGAGGCTGCCCCCCTGCGGGACGCTGGTGGTGGAGGCATAGCCCTTGATCTGGCCGTTGACGTCGTCCGCGGTCTTCGAAAGCCGCCAGGCCGACGTCCCGGGTTGCTGGTTCTCGGCGATGACGGGGTTGCCCGCCGCCAGCGCTGTCGCGGCCGGGCCCGGTATCGCCGAAACCAGCAGGCTCACCAGGAAAATGGCGGGCATCAGCGTTCGGGGAGACCGAAGCCGTCCCCCTGGCTGGCGGCCGAACATCGTCGTGATGCCTAGAGCGCGCCGACCGCGATCGGCGCGCTGGTGGCTGCGAGGGTCCCATTCGCCGTGTCGGCCACCGTAATCGTCTGGCTGGGCGGCGTCAGCAGGGTGGCGGAGAAGACATGGGTGCCCGCGTCGCGACTGGTGAAGGCGTAGTCGGCCGGCATCTTCCCCAGCTGCATCGCCAGCAGGTCGCTGGCGGTGAAGTACACGGTCCCGGTGTAGCCGGTCGCCACGTTGCCGAACTTGTCCTCGAGCGTGACGGTGACGTTGAAGGGCTGGTTGACGACCGCGGTCGCCGGCGTCACCAGGGTGAGCTTGGCGGCGGCCAGCGGCGTGATCCGCACGGTAAGGCTGGCGGTGAGCGAGCCGTTGGCCGTATCGGTCGCGCTGACCGTCTGCGAGCCGGCACGGTCCAGGGTGGCGGAAAAGCTGCCCTGTCCGTTGGTCAGGGTCGAATTGGCGGGCAGGGCGATCCCCGGCGAGGTATCGCTGCTGCTGAAGTGAAGAGTGTCCGCGTAGTTCGAATCCGTGTTGCCGAACGGATCCTGGGCGGTCACCGTGAAGCCGAAAGCGCTGCCGGCTCATGTTCGCCGTGGCGGACAGGTTGTTCGCGGCATCGGAGACGGTCAGCGTTTGGGCGCCGGCTCGGACCAGGGTCACCGAGAAGCTGCCCTGGCCGTTTACCAGGCTTGAGTCCGCCGGCAGGACGACCCCGCTCGCGGTATCGCTGCTGCTGAAGTGGACCGTGCCGCTGTAGCTTGTGACGATGTTGCCCGAGCCGTCCCGGGCGGTGACCGTCACCGTGAACGCCTGGCCGGCGACGGCGCTCGCGCCGGTGAGGGTCAGCGCGGTGGCCGGGGTCGGGTTCACCGTCAGATTCGCGGTGGAAGTGAGGTTGTTGGCAGCGTCGGCGACGGTCAGTGTCTGCGCGCCGGTCTGGGCCAGCGTCGCGGAGAAGCTGCCCTGGCCGTTCAACAGCGTCGAGTCGGCCGGCATGACGGCGCCGGTCGAGGTGTCGCTGCTGCTGAAGTGGACCGTGCCGCTGTACGACGTGACCGGGTTGCCGCGGTCGTTCTCGGCGGTCACCGACACGCTGAACGGCTGGCCGGCGACGACGGTCGCCGGTACCGTCAGCTTGAGGTCGTGCACGATCGGCGCGCCGGCGAGGAAGGCACCGAGGACGGTCGTCGTCGCTTGCTGGATGCGCGCATCCATTTGGACGGTGGTCCGGAAGTTGTCGAGCGCCCAGCTCCAGGACATCGTGCCGGTGGCAAACACCCAGGCGCCGCTGGGCGCCTGATAGATCGACGAGTTCGCGTAGTCGGCCCCGCCGCTGGTATTGGTGAAGGGCGAGGTGGAGAGCACCGTCCGGCTGAGGGCGTTCGGAGCCGGGTAGTTCGACATGTACCGGTCCATCTCGTAGCCGACGATGCCGGGGACGACGTCGTTGTCGTGAAGCCCGGTGCCGGTGTAGACCCAGTTGGAACTGTTGTTGACGACGTAGCCGACGTTGTTCCCGGAGCTGACCTCGGACGTGTACATGACGCCCATCAGTTTTTGCTCCGGGCGACCTACGGGCGCGTCGCGGAAGCGGTCCGTGGTCAGTGATCCCTTAACCGGGTCAATGCTGTCGTCCTTGTAACAGACGATCACGCGGTTCGCGGTGCCCGCCGCGCTGGCCTCGTAGCGAACCTGCCAGTAGGTGGCATTGGCGCCGAAGAAGGCCAGGTTGACGCCCGCGTCGCGCGCGGCCTCAGCCGCGTTGTACATCTCGCTCGACCAGTACTCGTCGTGGCCCGCCGAGAAGAAGGCTTTGTGGCTCAGCAGGTCGGCGCCACTGGTATGGGTGTCGACGTCGGTGGAGTAGGTGACGTCAAAGCCGGACTTCTCGAGCCAGCGGACCAGCTGAACCTCCCAGCTGAGGAACTGGCCCTGGCCGTCGCCGGAGTACGGCCGGTCGAAGGAGACCTTGACGGCACGGGTGGTCCCCGCGATGGTGTTGGCCCCGTAGCTGTTGAACTCGTAGAGGCTCTTGCCGGTCAGCCTGTCATTCGGATAGTCGTTGTACGCCTGGTAGGTGTTGACCCCCTCCTGGTAGAGAAACGCCGCCGGCCGTCCGTCGCGGACCGCGAAGTTCACGTAGTTCTGCCAGCCGCCGGCATTGGTCAGCACCGCCAGGTAGATGCCGCTGGTCCAGTCACTGCCGATGGTGAAGCTGTAGCTCGGCGTCCACCCGCACGCGATCATGCCGGTGCTGGCATCGGGAACGCAGGCCGCCTGGGTGGTCCCGTTGAGCGGCCCGTCGTGCAGGCGCAGCCGGCCTCCCAATCCGCCGTACCAGCCGATGCGGTAGACATCGACCGTGTAGGTCTGGGCGGGGTTGACCGATACGAAGAGGCTGAGGCTGCCGCCCGGCATCACGCTCACGGCGGAGGCATAGCCCTTGACCTGGCCGTTGACGTCGTCCGCGGTTTTCGACAGACGCCAGGCTGAGGTTCCGGGTTGCTGATTCTCGGTGACGACGGGACTGTCGGCGGCGATCGCCTGCCGCGTCAGGCCGGTGATGGTCGATGTCAAAAATCCGCCGACGAACAACGTGACAACAATTCTTTTCCGGCCCATGACCGGATCGTACGGGCGCAGCCCGGCGGCGGAGAATGGCCGCGCTCGCCCGCCGGTGCGTGCCCATCACGAGTGCCGTGATCGCCCTGTCCTACGCGAGCAGGACGCATCCGCGCCCCGTCCTACACGCGCAAGGCGTCGATGAGCACCTTGTCCCACACGAGCAGGACCGATGTCCCGCCCTCCGGCAGGCGAGGTTGATTGACACCGCCAGGGTCGGGAGGGATGCTTCGAAAGGTGGCCGAAACCCAGCGCGCCGGCAAGACGGTGACCGGACTTCTCCAGCGCCGCCGCCTGTGGATCGTGGCGACGGTCGCCGCCTGTGTTGCCGCGGCGGACGTGGTGGCGCTCACGGTGTCCCCCAGCTACGAGGCCACCGCGCTGATGGTCATCGACCAGAGGGTCACATCGCCGTCGACGGACCTGACGGCGACGATTTCCACCGGCCAGCTGCTGGCGGCCCACTACATCAAGATGGCAAGCACCCGTACCGTGCTCGACCGGGTCTGCGCCGATGCCGGTGGCCCCTGCACCTACGACTCCCTGAAAAACCAGGTGGCGATGACGACCGTGAAGGGGACGGACCTGCTGGCGGTCAAAGTGACCGACCCGGATCCCGGTCGGGCCGCGATCCTGGCGAATCTCGTGGCGGCCAAGGTCCTCGCCGAAGAGGGGATCGAAGTCGCCAACGCCCTGAAGCCGACGAAGTCGTACCTCGATGCCGAGCTCGACCGCCTGGGGAAGGCTATGGCCACGGCGAAACCTCCCCTGGCCAGCGCCTTGCAGGCACAGTATGCGGTGGTGTCCCAACGCCGTGAGGCCGTGTCGGAACAGGAATCGCGCATCGATGGCGGTCTCTCGCTGGTGGAGGCCGCCCCGGTCCCCGCCGAGCCTGCCTACTCCAGGTCGAAGGTTTATCTGGCCGCCGGTCTGGTGATTGGCGTGGTCGCGGCGCTGATCATCGCATTGTTCCTGGACCGCATCGATTCCCGGATCTACGCCGTGCAGACGCTGGCGGAGGCGTCGCCTGCGCCGCTGGTGCTGGCATGCTAGGCCGCGCGCGGCGGATCCAAGCCGATGTGAGTGCGTCGTATGCCGTCGTGTGGGCCAACCTTCGCAAGCGGTATCACAACCTGCGCACGGTCGTGATCACGGCGTCCTCGAGCGGTGACGACGCCTCGGTCGCAGCGGTCGGGCTCGCTGAAGCGGCTGCCAGACTGGACAACGGCTCGGGTCTCGTCCTCGTCCTGGATGCCGCGATGAGAGATCGGCGCGTGCCGGATTCGGCCGCGCCGTCCGTGCGAATCATCGTCGCCCTCTCACCCGACCAGGTCCGCACCATCCTCGACGAGGCACGCGAAGAGTTCGCCTTCGTCATCGTCGTCGCGCCGTCTCCGCAACAGGACCCGGAGTTCATCGCCATCGCCAGCGCGGCGGACGCCGTGATTCTGGTGGCGCGGGCAGGACGGACCCGATTCGAGGTGGCCCGGCTGGCCGCAGAGCTGCTCCAGCAGGCGGGGGTTGCCATGGCGGCGTCGCTGTTGCTGACCCCACGCGCGTTCCGGCGGGGACGAGCCCCGGCTCGGGTCGCCGCGTCTCCCGGCCAGATCGCCGAGCTGCGGCCGCGCGTCCAGCTGAAGGAGCGCCGGGAGGCCGCCGCCGGTGTCGACGGACTGACCTGATCATCCTGCTGCTCCCGGTCGCGATCCTGGCCGCGGCAGCGATCATCATCGCCACGGCCCGCCGGCCCGTCATCGGTTGTGCCGTGCTCGCCGTCGGGGTTCCGCTCAGCACGGCACTGGGCCGCGGCACGGTGATCCCGGTGCTGAGGCCGAACGAGGCGATCCTGTTGCTGGTCGTCGCCGGCTTTGTCCTACATCATCTGTGGACCAGGCAGACGTTCTCGTACATTCAGCTTGATATCGGGGTCTCGATCTTTGCCGTGGGTTGCGTCGTGATCCCCTGGCTGGTCCTCTTCCTGGGCCGGGCCGACATGGACTTCGACACGTGGCGGGGCGTGCTCGGGCCCCTGCAGTTTCTCGTCATCTACCTGTGCTTTGCCCAGCTCATGCTGGCCGACGGCCAGCTGAAATGGCTTCTCAACCTGACGCTCCTCGTGAGCATCATCGTCGGTGTCATGGCCATCCTCGAGCTGCAAGACTTTCCGCCCGGCATCAAGGGCCTGCTGACTACGTACTTTCCGTCGGATCACCCCCCCTCGATCTATGACACCGTCTACCGGCCCACATCGACGCTCGGCACCTATGGCGCGGTCGGCGCGTTCGCCGCGCTCAACTTCATCCTGGCCTTGACCCTGGTCACCCGCAACGACTCGGCGCGAAATCACGCCTGGCTGACCA